>NZ_SMNT01000002.1 GCF_004348265.1 Methylobacterium segetis | reverse complement strand
CGCACGAGAGCCTGCTCGCGCAGGGCGCGCTCTACGCGCAGCTCGCCGCCCTGCAATTCACCGACGCCCTCGACGAGACCGCCCGCGGCAAGGAACCCCGGCTGCGCGCGGCCACCCTGCCGGCGGCCGAGTAGCGCGTCCGTGCCGGGTCCGGACCGCTTTCCGCGCCTCGCGCTCGTCGGCCTGCCGAGCCCGATCGAGCCGCTGGCGGGCCTCGCCCGCCATCTCGGCGAGGCGTTGCGCGGCGTGCGCCTCCTCGTGAAGCGGGACGACCTCGCGGGCTTCGGCCTCGGCGGCAACAAGCTGCGCAAGCTCGAATACCTGCTCGGCGCCGCCCGCGCCGAGGGCGCCGACACCGTGATCACGGTCGGCGCCCTGCAATCGAACCACGCCCGCCTGACCGCAGCGGCGGCGGCGCGGTCGGGCTTCGCCTGCGAGCTGTTCCTCACCCGGACCGTCGAGCGGCACGATCCCGACTACACGGGCAACGGCAACCGCTTCCTCGACGAAGTGTTCGGGGCCCATGTCCACGAATTGCCGGGCGGCGCGGATTCCCTCGCCGCGGCCGAGGAACGGGCCGACGCCCTGCGCAGGGCTGGCCGCCGGGTCTACGTCTTCCCCTCCGGCGGATCGAGCCCGGTCGGCTGCCTCGGCTACGCCGCCTGCGCCGCCGAGATCCTGGAGCAGGCGGCGGCGATGGGCCTGTCGCTCGCCAACATCGTCGTCCCGAACGGCAGCAGCGGCACCCATGCCGGGCTCGCCGCCGGATTGCGGGCAGCGGGCGCCGACCCGCGCCTCGCCCGCTCCCACACGGTGCTCGCCCCGGCCGACGAGGCGGCGGCCACGACGCTGGCCAAGGCGAATGCCACCCTCGATCTGCTCGGCGCCGGCCCGCCCCTTGAGCCTCGGGACATCGACGTGGAGGGCGCCCATCGCGGCGCGGATTACGGGATCCCGACCGAGTCCATGCGCGAGGCCCTGCGCCTGATGGCGCGCAGCGAGGGGCTGCTCCTCGATCCGGTCTACAGCGGCAAGGCCTTCGCCGGCCTCCTGCACGACGTCCGGTCCGGCCGCTATCCGGCGGGCTCGACCGTGCTCTTCGTGATGACGGGCGGCGTGCCCGGCCTCTTCGCCTACCGGAGCGCCTTCACCGACGGATAGGCGCAGGTCCCCTCTCCCGTTCGGGAGAGGTGGGTGTCTAGAGGCTGACCCGGCGCTCGACGGCCGCGAGGATCGTCTCGCGCACGCCCTCGAGATTTTCCATCACGTCCGCATTCGACACCCGCAGCACCTCGAAGCCGCAGCGCCCGAGAGCGCTGCTGCGTTCGGCGTCACGCCGCTGCTCGGCCGGCCGCCCGTGCGTGGCGCCGTCGACCTCCACGACGAGCCCCGCCTCGAGGCAGGCGAGATCCGCGACGAACCCGTCGATCGGCCATTGCCGGCGAAACTTGTACCCGTTGAGCTGACGCCGCCGCAGCACGCGCCAGAGCCGGGCCTCCGCGGCAGTCTGTGCTCTCCGGAGCGCCCGCGCCCGTTCGGTCGATTCACCCATGATGCGGACAGCCGGCTGAGTCGGAGACCCGCATTGCAGCACGGCCGGACGCACGGCGCGCCTCACGAAGGAGCGAGCGCGGGTCCCCTCTCCCGTTCGGGAGAGGGAAGGGGTGAGGGATACAGGTCTTTCCGGAAAGGTCGCGCCCCTCACCCGGTCGGCTGCCGCCGACTCGACCTCTCCCGAACGGGAGAGGTGGATCCGCGCTAACGCTCGGTCAGCTTCATCTCGATCCGGCGGTTGCGGGCATAGGCGTCGTCGGAGGTGCCCGTGTCGAGGGGCTGGAACTCGCCGAAGGCACCGGCGAGCAGGCGCTGGGGCGGGAGGCCCTTGCCGACGAGATACTGCACCACCGCGATGGCGCGGGCGGCCGAGAGCGACCAGTTCGAGGGGAATTGCGCGCTGGCGATGGGACGCGCGTCGGTGTGGCCGTCGACCCGAAGCACCCAGGGCAGATCCGCCGGGATCTGCTTCGCGAGGTCGAGGATCGCGCCCGCGATGCGGTCGAGCTCGGGCCCGGCCTCGGACTTGAGCGAGGCGGAGCCGGCCGGGAACAGCACCTCGGATTGCAGCACGAAGCGGTCGCCCACCACGCGAATGTCGCTGCGGTTGCCCAGGATCTGGCGCAGGCGCCCGAAGAAGTCGGAGCGGTAGCGGGCGAGTTCCTGCACCTTCTGCGCGAGCGCCACGTTGAGGCGGCTGCCGAGATCGGCGATGCGGGCCTGGCTCTCGCGGTCGCGCGATTCGGAGGCCGCGAGCGCATCCTCCAGCGCCGCGAGCTGGCGCCGCATCGCGCTGATCTGCTGGTTGAGGAGGTCGATCTGGGTCAGCGCCCGCGAGGTGGCGCCGCGCTCGGCCTGCAGCTGCTTGTCGAGCTCGCCCGTCTGCCCCTTCGCCGCCGCGCCCGCCTCGACCTGCGCCTGCAGGCGGTCGCGGTCGGATTCGGCGGTGAGGAGGGTCGTGCGCAGGTTCTGCGCGGTCTCCTCCTGGGCGCGGCGGTTCGAGCGCTCCAGGGCGAGGAGGTCCGTCAGATCCGCGATCTGACGGTTGAGCTTGTTCAGGACCGTGTCCCGGCCCGAGATCTCCTGCGAGAGGAAGAACTGCCCGACCACGAAGATCGTCAGCAGGAACACCACCGACAGGAGCAGCGTCGCGAGCGCGTCGACGTAGCCCGGCCAGACGTTGAGCGCGCGCTCGCGCCGGGCGGCACGGGACGCCACGGCTCAGACCCGCTCGCGGCCGAGGCGGTCGAGCACCTGCTTCAGCTCGCGCTCGCGGCTCGCCTGCGCCTCGACCCAGTCGCGGATCATCTGCTGCTCGGCCCGCATGTGCTGAACGAGCCCCTGGATGCCCTCCGCGAGGTTGGTCATGGCCTGGGTCGCGGCGCGGCTGTTCGCCCCCTCCGAGATGATGCCGGTGAGCCGGTCGACCGCCTCCTTCAGCTCCCGGGCGACGGCGGGGTCCTGCGCGGCGGCGAGCGGGCGCGGGCCGGCCACCGTCTCCTCGACGGCGCCGGAGGTCAGCCAATCCTCGAGCTCGTTGTGGAAGCGGGCATGGGCCTGCCCGGCCTGGAGATCGAGGAAGCCGATGACGAGGGAGCTGGCGAGGCCGAACAGCGAGGCCGAGAAGGCGAGGCCGATGCCGCCGAGCGGCACGGCGAGGCCGTTCTTCAACTCGTCGAACATCACGCTGGCCTCGCCGCCGCCGCGCATCGACTTGATGACGGACCCGACCGCCGAGAGCGTGTCGATCAGGCCCCAGAATGTGCCGAGGAGGCCGAGCAGGATGAGAAGGCCCGCGACGTAGCGCAGGATGTCGCGGCCCTCGTCGAGGCGGGCGTCGACCGTGTCGAGGAAGGAGCGGGTGCCGGGCAGCGACGCACCCTCGCGCCTCGCCTCGATGGCCGGGACGAGCGGCGCGAGGAGGTTCGGCGCCTTGCGCGGCGTCTCGCCGGCCGCGACCGCGTTGACGAAGGCGACCTCCCGGAACAGCCGGAACACCTGCCCGAAGGCGAGGAGCACCGCGATCAGCAGCACGCCGAGGATGAGCCCGTTCAGGCCCGGATTGGCGAGGAAGGCCGGCGTGATCTGCTTGAACAGGACGAAGGCGAGGAAGCCGATCAGGATCAGGAAGACCAGCATCCGCACGAGGTAGATGCCGGGCTTGGCCAACGGAGGGGACGCGGGACGGGCCGCCATCGGTCACAACTCTCTGATGGTTGGCTCAGGACCGCTCGCACAGGAAACGGCGCGCCGGACAGATGCTGCCGTCACTCTGGCGGCAGGGGCTGACCCGATCAAGTCGGCGGCGCGCGGGGCGGCGGCGGTGGCCGCCCTCAATCCCAGGCGCGCGGCCAAGTTTCCTCGAGGTGCGGCCCGAAACGCACAGGCGCGACGAGGGTCGCGAGGCCGCGCGCGTCGGTCTCGACGGCGAGGCCGGAGAGCGTCCCCTCCCCGGCCGCCGCCTCGAGGCGGGAGCCCGGCGTCTTCTGGAGGAAGCGCCGCAGGGGCTCGTCCTTGTGCATGCCGAGGACCGAATCGTAGTCGCCGCACATGCCCGCATCGGACAGGTAGGCGGTGCCGCCGGGCAGGATGCGGTGGTCGGCGGTGGGCACGTGGGTGTGGGTGCCGACGACGAGGCTCGCGCGCCCGTCGAGGAAGTGGGCGAAGGCCTGCTTCTCGCTCGTCGCCTCCGCATGGACGTCGACGATGACGGCGTCGGCCGCCTCGCCGAGGGGGCAGGCGGAGAGTTCCCGCTCCGCCGCGGCGAAGGGATCGTCCATCGCGTCCATGTAGATCCGGCCCATCACGTTCACGACGAGGACGCGGGCACCGTCGCGGGTCTCGACGATGGTGGCGCCCCGCCCCGGCGTGCCGGACGGGTAATTGGCGGGGCGGATCAGCCGCGGCTGGCGCGCGATGAAGACGAGGGCCTCGCGCTGGTCGAAGCTGTGGTTGCCGAGGGTGACGGCATCGGCGCCGGCCTGCAGGATCTCGTCGCAGATCGCCTCGGTGATGCCGAAGCCGCCGGCCGCGTTCTCGCCGTTGACGACGACGCAATCGAGGCGCCAGCGCTCGCGCAGGGCGGGCAGGCGGTCCGCGACGGCGTGGCGGCCGGGCCGCCCGACGACGTCACCGAGGAAGAGCAGGCGCATCGGTCGCTGTCTTGACGAGGGAGACGGGACCGGCCTCGGTCATCAGGTGGTCGAGGGGCCGGTCGTGCGGTTCGGCGGGCACCTCCTCGATCTCCTGCACGGAGAAGGCGATGCCGATCGTGAGGACCGGGCCGTTCGCGCCGAGGCGGGAGATGGCGTGGTCGAAATAGCCCCGGCCGTAGCCGATGCGCTGGCCGCGCCGGTCGAAGGCGGCGAGCGGCACGATCAGGGCGGTCGGATCGAGGGGGGGCAGCTCGTCGCGCGGCTCGCTCAGGCCGAAGCCGCCCCGCACCAGCGCCTCGCCGGCCTTCCACTCGCGGAAGACGAGGCCCTCCGGCGTGACCTTCGGCAGCGCCACGCGCTGGCCGCGGGCGAAGAGGCGTTCGATGATCGGGCGCGGATCGACCTCGCTCCGGATCGGCCAGAAGGCGCCGACGATCGGCGCCTCGGCGAGCCCCGGCACGTCGAGGACGGCCTCGGCGATCCGCAGCGAGCCCTCGCGGCGCAGGTCGGGGTCGAGGGCGTCGCGCCGGGCGAGCGCCTCGCGGCGGAGGTCGGCCTTGAGGGCGGAGATGGGAGAGGTCGAGTGCGGAGCCACGTGAGCCGTTGGAGTGTCGATCCCGGGAAACCTACAGCGTAGGTGGGCGCCGTGTTGGCCAAGTCCAGGGACGAGGCCAGGGACAGCTCCCGAGGGAGTCGATAAGGCCCCGGGGAAAAGTTCTCCTGACGAACCCTGCAGCCCCGCCCACCCCATGTAGCGTCGCCCGGGGGGCGGCGCCAGGGGCGCGGCCGCAGGATTTCACGGCCCGGTCGCGAGAGCCTGGGACAGGCGCTCGATCCGCTCGGCCGCCCGGCCGACGCCGTCCGCGAGGCGCGCCTCCCGCTCCGAGCGCTCGGCCTCGGCGCCCTCCGTGAGGGCCCGCAGGGCGGCCGTCTCCGCCTCCAGCGCGCCGATGCGCCGCTTCAGCTCGGCGAGCTCGTCCGTCACCGTCAGGGCCGCCATGACGTGCAGGCGCATGTCGCCAATCTCGCCGAAGGCCCGGCGCATCTCGCCGACGCGGGCGTCGAAGGCGGCGGCGAGCTCGGCCAGGTGGTCCTGCTCGCCCTCCGCGCAGGCCATCCGGTAGTTCTTGCCGTCGATGGTGACGTTGATCTGGGGCATCGGCGTCGGGGCGGTCCGTTGCGGGGTTCATCGGCTTGCGGGGCGGGAGGCGGCGGGTCAAGCCGGGATGCGGCGCTCCCGGGCGATGATCGCGATCAACGTCCGGACCCGTCGATTCGTGATCGCATCGGCCGGTTCGGAGTGCGCGATCATGCGGGCGGCCTCCCCTCCCCGTCGCGCTCGCCCAGCACGCCCTCCACGGTGTCGATCGCCCGGTCGAGCCGGCCGCCGATCGCGTCGGCCGTCGCCGTCACCTCGGCCAGCCGCGCCTGGGCGGCGTCGAGGGCCGCGGCAAGCCGGGCCCGGTCCTCCCCCATGATGGCGAGCTCGACCTCGCGGTCGTCCGGGTCGCGCGCCGCCTCAAGCCGCCGCGCCACCGTCGTCTCCAGGCGGTTCAGGGCGGCGTCGAGGCGCAGGAGGGCGTCGTCGATCGAGGCGGTCATCAGCGGGACTCTCCGGAACGCTTCGGACGCCTGAACCCTGCGATGCGCCCGTGCCGTGCATGCCTCCTGTTCATCGCCGAGGGATTGTCACACCGCAACCTTTGACTAGGTGGGGTCGCATGCTAGACAGCCGCCGCTGACAGCGAAGCCGCGAGGCGGCGCAGAGCCGGAACTTCATCCCGTGACAGACCCGAGGCCCCCGCGCGCGTCATCCGTCGACCGGATGCGCTTCCGCGCTGGCGCGGAGCCCGGCACGGCCCCGGTTCATCGCAGGTTCACCCCCGTTTCGCACAGAGCAGGCACGGCCGGGCGGCCGGGCCGCCACGCTCGCAAGACACGCTCGCAAGACCGGAGCGCGCCGCTGACCGGCGCCCCCCTACAGGAAGGAGTCACGCCGTGACGGTGAAGGTTGCCATCAACGGGTTCGGGCGCATCGGCCGCAACGTTCTGCGCGCCATCCACGAAGCCGGCCGCAGCGACATCGAGGTCGTCGCGATCAACGATCTCGGCCCGGTCGAGACGAACGCGCACCTGCTGCGCTACGATTCCGTCCACGGCCGCTACCCGGGCGAGGTCGGCGTCGAGGGCGACAGCCTCGTCATCGACGGCAAGCGGATCAAGGTCACGGCCGTGCGCAACCCGGCCGAACTGCCCCACCGCGACCTCGGCGTCGACATCGCCCTCGAATGCACGGGCATCTTCACCGCCAAGGACAAGGCGAAGGCCCATCTCGAGGCGGGCGCCAAGCGCGTCCTCATCTCGGCCCCGGGCGACGGCGCCGACCTCACCGTCGTCTACGGCGTGAACCACGACAAGCTGACGGGCGAGCACCTCGTCGTCTCGAACGCCTCCTGCACCACGAACTGCCTCGCGCCGGTCGCCAAGGTGCTGAACGAGACCGTCGGCATCGAGCGCGGCTTCATGACGACGATCCACTCCTACACGAACGACCAGCCCTCGCTCGACCAGATGCACAAGGATCTCTACCGGGCCCGCGCCGCGGCGCTCTCGATGATCCCGACCTCGACGGGCGCCGCCAAGGCGGTGGGCCTCGTCCTGCCGGAGCTGAAGGGCAAGCTCGACGGGACCGCGATCCGCGTTCCGACCCCGAACGTGTCTGCGGTGGACCTCGTCTTCACGGCCAAGCGCGCGACCTCCGTCGAGGAGATCAACGAGGCGATCAAGGCCGCCGCGAACGGCCCCCTCAAGGGCGTGCTCGGCGTGACCGACCGTCCGAACGTGTCGATCGACTTCAACCACGATCCGCACTCGTCGACCTTCCACCTCGACCAGACCAAGGTCATGGACGGCACCTTCGTGCGCATCCTGTCTTGGTACGACAACGAGTGGGGCTTCTCGAACCGCATGGCCGACACGGCCGTGGCGATGGCCAAGCTGATCTGATCGGCCGCCGACCGTGCGCGGGCGCACGCCGGGTCCTCCCGGCGGCCTCCGCGCAGGGTCCCGCCCTCGACCCGCCGTATCGTTCGGGCGACACTCGGCCAGCCGGACCGGGCGCGGCTTGAGACGTAGCCCGGCGTTATCACGCCACAGGAAGGTGCGCCTGCGATGACTGAAGCCTCGCCCAATCCCGCGACCGGACAGAACTTCATCCCGCAGACGCCGCCGACCCCGCCTCCGGCCGGCCCCGAGGCGAAGGCGCCGGCGGCTCCCCCGACGGCCGAGCTCAAGCCGGCACAGGGGGCGGCCCCGGCCGCGCGCCCGGTCTCCGGAGGCCCCCTCTCCGCGTCCCAGCTGATCGATCAGCTCGCGCGGATCGAGGACAAGTGCTCGCGGATCGAGGACAAGTACGCGCGGTCCGAGGCGCTCCTCTCGCGCGTCGAGGACAAGGTCGAGAACGCCTCGTCCCGCATGAACGAGGCCGCCCGCCAGGCCGACCTCGCCGCCCTCCGGACCGAGGTCCGCGCCGTCTCCGACCGGACGAAGCGCCTGCCCGGTGCCGGCGCCCTCGTGCTCACGGCGATCATCACGGCCGTCGTCACCGTCGTGCTGATGATCGCGGTGCAGCGCCTCCACCTCGATGCCCTGATCCCGCAGCGCTGAGCGCCGCAGACCGACGAAGGATCTCATGACCGCTTTCCGAACCCTCGACGATGCCGGCTCGCTCGCGGGCAAGCGCGTGCTGCTGCGGGTGGATCTGAACGTGCCGATGGAGGGGGGCCGCGTGACGGACGCGACGCGCATCGAGCGCGTCGTGCCGACGATCCGCGAGATCGCGGAGGGCGGCGGAAAGGTCGTGCTGCTCGCCCATTTCGGACGGCCGAAGGGCAAGCCCGATCCGAAGGATTCGCTGAAGCCCGTCGTGGAGACGCTGAGCCGCCATCTCGGCCGCCCGGTCGCCTTCGCGGAAGATTGCATCGGCGGAGCCGCCGAAACGGCCGTCGCCGGCCTGAAGGACGGTGACGTGCTGCTCCTCGAGAACACCCGCTACCACGCGGGCGAGGAGAAGAACGACCGGGCCTTCACGGACGCCCTCGCCCGGAACGGGGACATCTACGTGAACGAGGCCTTCTCGGCCGCACACCGCGCCCACGCCTCGACCGAGGGCCTCGCCCACCGGCTGCCCGCCTATGCGGGCCGTCTGATGCAGGCCGAGCTCGACGCCCTGACGAAGGGCCTGGAAGCACCCCAGCGTCCCGTCATCGCGCTCGTCGGCGGCGCCAAGGTCTCCTCGAAGATCGACCTCCTTCAGAACCTCGTCTCGAAGGTCGACATGCTCGTTATCGGCGGCGGCATGGCCAACACCTTCCTGCACGCGCAAGGAAAGGCTGTCGGCAAGTCGCTCTGCGAGCGCGACCTCGCCGAGACCGCGACGCGGATCCTCGCGGCGGCGAAGGCTGCCCAGTGCCGGATCATCCTGCCGGTCGATGCCGTCGTCGCCTCCGAGTTCAAGGCGAATGCACCCCACGAGACGGTCGGCGTCGAGGAGGTGCCGGAAGGCGGCATGATCCTCGATGCCGGTCCCAGCTCGGTCGCCGAGATCGAGGCGGCGATCGACACGGCGGCGACCCTCGTCTGGAACGGCCCGCTCGGCGCCTTCGAGCTCACCCCCTTCGACGCGGCGACGGTCGCCGCGGCGCGTTACGCTGCCGGGCGCACCAAGTCCGGCAAGCTCGTCTCGGTGGCTGGCGGCGGCGACACGGTCGCGGCGCTCAACCACGCCGGTGTCGGCGAGGACTTCTCCTACATCTCGACGGCGGGCGGCGCCTTCCTCGAATGGCTTGAGGGGAAGGCGCTCCCGGGCGTCGAGGCCTTGCGCGCGAAATAGGGCTGCCGGGCGGCCCTGGTTCCAGCACAAAATTCCGGCGGCCCGCTCCGTCCCGAGCGGTGCCGCGCCTATATACGGCCCGATGGCAGGCCCCAGTCGACGAGGAGTTGTGAGATGGCGCGGATCACGTTGAGACAGCTTCTCGATCATGCCGCCGAGTACGAGTACGGCGTGCCGGCCTTCAACATGAACAACATGGAGCAGGGGCTCGCCATCATGGCGGCGGCGGACGCGACCGACAGCCCCGTCATCCTGCAGGCGAGCCGCGGCGCGCGCGCCTACGCCAACGACGTGCTCCTCGCCAAGATGATCGACGGCCTCGTCGAGATCTATCCGCACATCCCGGTCTGCATGCATCTCGACCACGGCAACAACGAAGCCACCTGCGCCACCGCGATCCAGTACGGCTTCACCTCGGTGATGATGGACGGCTCGCTGAAGGCCGATGGCAAGACACCCGCCGATTACGCCTACAACGTCGAGATCACCCGCAAGGTCTCCGAGATGGCCCATTGGGCGGGCGTTTCCGTCGAGGGCGAGCTCGGCGTTCTCGGCTCTCTGGAGAGCGGCACGGGCGAGGCCGAGGACGGGCACGGCGCCGAGGGCGAGCTGTCCCACGATCAGCTCCTGACCGATCCGGAGGAGGCCGTGAAATTCGTCTCCGCCACCCAGGTCGACGCACTCGCGGTGGCGATGGGCACGAGCCACGGTGCCTACAAGTTCACCCGCAAGCCGGACGGCGCCGTTCTCGCGATGAACGTGATCGAGGAGATCCATCGCCGCCTGCCGACGACCCACCTCGTCATGCACGGCTCCTCCTCGGTGCCTCAGGATCTTCAGGACATCATCAACCAGTACGGCGGTGAGATGAAGCCGACCTGGGGCGTGCCCGTCGAGGAGATCCAGCGCGGCATCAAGCACGGCGTGCGCAAGATCAACATCGACACCGACAACCGGATGGCGATGACGGGCCAGATCCGGAAGGTACTCACCGAGAACAAGGCCGAGTTCGATCCGCGCAAGTACCTGAAGCCCGCCATGGACGCGATGACGAAGCTCTGCAAGCAGCGCTTCGAGGAGTTCAATACGGCCGGTCAGGGATCGAAGATCCGCCCGATCTCGACCGCGGCCATGGCCAAGCGCTACGCCGACGGCTCTCTCGCCCAGAAGATCGACACGGCCCGCTGAGAACGGCCGGCACCGGCATCATGACGGACATCAAGACCCGGCTCGCCCTCCTCTCCCCGCACCGCGTCGAGGCCCCGGGCCTCGACGCGCTTCTCCCCGCGCTCGATGGCGCCTTCGTCGCGGGTGACGTCGCGGCGTTCGTCCTTCGGCTGGCGGCGGCCGACGAGCGCAGCCTCGTCGCCCTCGTGAAGCGCGTCGCTGCGGTGACGCAGAAGCACGGCGCGGCGCTGGTGATCGCCTGCCCGGACCGCACCGGCGACATCGTCAGCGTCGCGGCCCGCGGCGGCGCCGATGGCGTTCACATCGACAAGCCGAACGATGCCGCGCTTCGGGACCTTCGGGAGCGGCTTCGGGACGGACGCATTCTCGGGGCTGGCGGCATCGAGACCCGTCACGGTGCCATGGAGGCCGGCGAGGCGGGGATCGACTATCTGATGGTCGGTGGTCTCTACGCCGACGGCGCGGCTCCCGATCCCGAGAGCGTGCGCGAGCGCGCGGCGTGGTGGGCCGAAATCTTCGAGACGCCCTGCATTGCGGTGGCGGCTGCCGAAGAGGAGGTCGCCGGACTTGCGGCGACGGGAACGGAATTCGTCGGTCTGGAAAGCGGTCTCTGGACCGGGGGACTCGATGCGGTCGCGCGCGCCATGTCCCAGCTCTCCCGACCCGAGGCTGCGTCTTGAGGCGTAGGGTCGGGCTCGGATTGCTGCTGACGGCCTGGACCGCTCTGCCGGTCCCGGCCTTCGCGGCGCAGAACCCGGCCGCACCGCAGCAGACGCCGCGGCCGCCGGCTGCGCCGGAGGTGCTAAAGGCGCCCGCGCGCGATCTGCCGACGCCCTACACCCCGAACTACGTGGGAGGCGCCCGGCCGCCCGCCACGAGCCAGCCGCCGGATTTCGCCTACGGCGCCTATCAGCGCGGCCAGTACATCACCGCTTTCCGGGAGGCGACGAAGCGCATCGAGGCCGACCGCAAGGACGGTGCCGCCATGACGCTGCTCGGTGAGCTCTACAATCAAGGCCTCGGGACCAAGCAGGATCCGCTCAAGGCGGCGGAATGGTACAAGCTCGCCGCCGCTCAGGGCGATATCGCCGCGATGGCCTCCCTCGGCCTGATGGCGATGGACGGGCGCGGCATGCCGAAGGACCCGAAGCTCGGCCGTCGCTGGCTGGAGCAGGCGGCCGAGCGCGGTCAGCCGCAGGCCGCCTACAATCTCGCCCTGATCCTCCTCGGCTCGGGGACGGAGCCGGATCAGGCCCGGGCCGCGACGCTCTTCCGGAAGGCTGCGGATGCGGAGCTCGGACCCGCCCAGCACGATCTCGGCGTCCTCTACCTGCAGGGTCGCGGCGTGCCGAAGGATGCCTCGAAGGCGGCCGAGTGGTTTCGCCGGTCGGCGGACAACGGGGACCTCGCGGGCGAGGTCGAGTTCGCGATCCTCCTCTTCAACGGGACGGGCGTGCCGAAGGACGAGGGGCGCGCGGCACGCTACTTCCTGCACGCCGCGGCGCGCGGGAACGCCATCGCTCAGAACCGGATTTCGCGGCTCTACGCAGTCGGGCGCGGCGTTCCGAAGAACGTCGTGGAAGCGGCCGCCTGGAACCTCGCCGCGGCGGCGCAGGGCCTCTCCGACGCGTGGCTCGATCAGACGCTGACCGGCCTCAGCGCGGATGAGCGCGCCCGTGCCGAGCGCCTCGCGAATGACCGTGCGAACGTGAAGTGAGGCGCCCGATCGAGGTGGACCGTCGCGGGCTCATCGCCGGTGCCAGCCTTTGCGCGATGGCGGCGGCCCATCCCCAATGAGCAGGGCGAACCGCAGCGATCAGTGAGCCGCGTGCGCGGCATTCCGCTTGCGCGTCTCGGCCCCCTTCTTCGCCGACGCCGAACGTTCAGCGGCCGTGCGCGAGGCCGACGCCTTCCCCCCTGCGGCGCCGCCCTTCCGGGCGGCCGGTCGGCCCGTCGACCGCCCGCGGCCCGAGCCGCCAGGCTTCTTGCCGCCGCCGTCATCCTTGTTGACCGTCGCCCAGGCGCGAGCCTCCGCCTCCTTCTCCGGCACACCGCGGTCGAGATAGGATTCGGTGATGTGCTCGGCCTTGCGGACCTGCTTGTCCGTGTATTTCGACTTGTCGCCCTGGGGCATCACCCAACTCCTCACATGCGGACACGGCCTGCACTCAGTCGACCCCGGTCGGCCCGTCGAGCACCGCACGGATGCGCCGGATCAGCTCCACGCGCCGATAGGGCTTCTTCAGGAGTTCGAACTCCGAACCACCGACGTCGGTTCGCTCAAGGCTGGCCTCGGCGTAGCCGGTGGTCAGAAGGATCTTCAGGCGCGGCCGAAGCTTGCGGGCTTCGCGCGCCAGCACGACGCCGTTCATGCCACCCGGCATGATGAGGTCGGTGAAGAGAAGGTCGATCGACTCGTCGCCCTCGATCACGTCGAGAGCCTCCCGGCCGTTGCGGGCCATCAGGGTCGTGTAGCCGTAATCGCGCAGGATCGTCCGCGCGAGCTCGGCCACGTCCTCGCGGTCGTCGACGATGAGGACTTTCTCCGTGCCGGGCCGCTCGACGGCGCGGCTGGTGGCGCGCTTCGGTGCCCGCTCATGCCCCGAGATCGCGGGGAACGACAGGCGCAGGGTCGTCCCTTCGCCGAGCTTGGATTCGATCTGCGCCGCGCCGCCCGATTGCTTGGCGAAGCCGTAGACCATCGAGAGTCCGAGACCGGTGCCCTTGCCCTCGTCCTTCGTCGTGAAGAAGGGGTCCATGACCCGGGCCAGCACGTCGGGCGAGATGCCAGTCCCGGTATCCGTGATGCTGAGCGTGACGTAGCGGCCGGCCTGGAGCGATCCGACCCTGGCGGTCGCACTCGGGTCGACCTCCCGATTCTCGGTCGCGATGGTGACCTTGCCGCCCTCGGGCATCGCGTCCCGGGCGTTGATGAGAACGTTGAGGATCGCGACCTCGGCTTGCGTGGGATCGACCCTGCAGTTCCAGACGTCGTCGGCGAGCCGCTTCTCCACGACGATCGCCTCTCCGAGGGAGCGGGCCACCATGTCGCTCATCCCGTGGATCAGCGCGTTCAGGTTCACCGGGCGGCCCTCGAGCCGCTGCTTGCGCGCGAAGGCGAGAAGTTGCTGGGTCAGGGTCGTCGCCCGCTCCGCCGCCTGCCGGATGTTCTCCGTGGCCCGGCCGAGACGCCCGCGATCGGCATTCGGATTCTCGAGGCCGGCCGCGAGAATATCGACATAGCCGACGATGACCTGGAGCAGGGTGTTGAAGTCGTGGGCGATCCCGCCCGTGAGTTGGCCGAGCGCCTCCATCTTCTGCGCCTGCCCGAGGGCGTCCTCGGCGTCGCGGCGGCGCGAGACATCGAGCTGCGAGCTGAAGAAGTAGGTCAGCTCCCCTCCGGCATCGTAGATCGGCGAGACGAACAGGGCGTTCCAGAAGGTGGACCCGTCCCTGCGGTAGTTCAGGATCTCGGTCGCGAACTCGCGCCTCTCCGCAACCGCCGCACGAATCTCGTCGATCGTGTCCGGGTCCGTCTCCGGCCCCTGCAGGAATCGGCAATTGCGGCCGAGCAGCTCGTGCCGGCCGTAGCCCGTCATGGCCGTGAAGGCGCGATTGGCGAAGACGATCGGATTGTCGGGCCGGCGCGGGTCCGTCACGATCATCGGCATCCGCGTGGTCTCGACCGCCGCGAAGAAGATGTCGTTGCGCCGGTCAACGAGATCGGCAGTGCCGTCCGCTTCCACGCGGATCGCGGCGTCGTGGGGAGGAGTTCCGGGCGTCTCTGACATGCTCGCGCGACGCACCTGATCGAGGAAAGGCTGCCCGGGATGCGCAGGCGGCGGAAGCGAGTCTTAGGACGCCCTCGGTGCAGTGTCGACCAAGTGGGGAGCGACAGCGTCCGCGCAGATCCCGCATTTCCCGGGACAAGCAGGAGGCCGCGGCCGAAATGCCCGATATTTCGAGGCGACAAAGCCGAAAGCGCTTCGCGGCGGCAAGAGTGGGTTTATTTTGGACAAAGCAGCCCCTAGTCAAAGAGATCGCGTGTCGTGCGCTTCGAACGGTCATGCCTGATTGAGCAGGCATATCTTTGAACGTACAAGTTGTGACGTGCGAAGGCTACACCATGTCCGGCATCGACGTCGTCTTCATCGCCAGCGGCAGCAACTTGGAGGCTGTGGGAACAACCTCTCGGCGCACCATCGTCTTCGTTCCCGGGCAGCCCATCCCGCGCATCGGCGAATGCGTGATCCTGGCCTTCGGAGCCGATGCCCGACGCTGGCAGGTCCAGGACGTCGCGCATGTCTTCGAGAATGATTCGCATGGGGTCGCCGTCAAGCTGATTGCGCCCGTCGACTGAGCCGCGGACACGTCAGGCCGGCGCCGCCTCGACCGTTGTCGCCCCGTAGGCGGCGGCGTCCGGAGCGCGCCTCGTCGGAGGCGCGACGGCAGCTCGGCGCGCCTCCTCGATCGTCGCGGCAAGCGCGTCATTCAGGGAGGTGACGAGGATGTCGGCGGAGGTCGCCCGCCGGAGGCGGTCCAGAGTGGCAGGGTCGCGCTCGCGCCAGAACCCCACGAGGATGCGCACGCCGGGAACGGCAGCCCGCGCCTGTCGAACCGTGAAGCGGATCTGCGACAGGCTCACCGGCTCAAGGTAGGAGAAGCAGATCAGTGCGAAGTCGGTGCTGCTCGGCCGCTCGCCCTCGCGCAGGGCGCGCATCGAAATGACCTCCGAGGCGAGCCCGTGCCGCTTCAGGATCTGGCTGAGCATCAGGGTCGCCGCCTCGTCGAAAGGCCCGCGGCTCGACACGCAGAGAACCGGCGTCGGCGTCCGCCAGCGCGGTCCCAGTTCCTCCGTCTTCAAGACGATATTGGCCGCCTGACGGTCCGGCCCGGCTGCCGCGACGGCGGCCGCGGTTTCGGAACTGCCGATGCGGGGAGAGCCGCGGCCGGCACGGCGGGTGACACGCGTGGTGCCGAGCCGATCGACGACCATGCGGAGCGCGAGGCCGACCTCGTCCTGGCGCGCCCGGTCGAGGGTGCCGCGGGAGAGGTCCTCCTGCGCGAGTAGAAGGCCCGCCAGGGCGACCTCGTCGTAATAGGTCACGAGCGCGCGCTCCTTGAGGAATTCGCGTCCCTGATCGATCGCCTCGGCCGGGTCGTTGGCGAGCATGCGCTGGTAGAAGATCGCGGGCGGGCTGAGCGCCGGCTGGTCGCCGAGGAGAACGTCGAGATACCAGAGGCGCTCGACATGGCGCCCGAGGACCACCAGGCAGACCGTCAGCGGGGTGGCCAGCACGAGGCCGATCGGTCCCCACAGGAAGGTCCAGATCGTGGCGGAAAGGATCACGGCGACCGGCGAAAGGCCGGTCGAATGCCCGTAGAGCAGCGGCTCGACGACGTGACCGCAGATCGGCTCCACCACGAGGAAGAGCGCGGCCGTGGCGATCACCATGCCCCAACCGGGATCGACCGCCGCCGCGAGCACGATGGGCAGGAGCGCGCTGATCGCGGCGCCGATATAGGGCACGAAGCGCAGGATCGCAGCGAGCACGCCGAACAGGGTCGGGCTCGGCACGCCGATCAACCAGAGCCCGGCGCCGATCACGATGCCGAAGGCGATGTTGAGCGCGAGCTGCGCCAGGAAGAACCGGCTCAGGCGGCTGACCGCATCGTCGATGGCCGCCGTGGTCCGCCGCAGATCCCCCGAGCCCGCAAGGCGGATCATGCGATTTCGCAAATCCTCCCGCTGCAGGAGGATGAAGATCGTGAAGATGAGGATCAGGCCGGTCGTCGCGAGAGGGTGCAGGACGGGCGCGGCGAACGTCCCGAGTGTCTCGATGAGTCCTGCCTTCGGCGGCCTGATCTCGACGGTGAGCGGCTTCTCGCCGCCCGTCCCCTTGCCCGTCTCCTCGGCTTTCGGCGGCTGCAGCTCGGCGCCCAGATCCTGAACCATGTCGATGAAGCGCGAGAGCGTGCCCTGGCTCTCCGTGGCGCCGCGCAGTGACGAAATCTTCTCGCGCATCGTGAGCTGATAGCGCGGCAGGTCGGAGGCGAGTTGCGCACCCTCGTTGGCGATCAGCAATCCGACGCCGACCAGCGCCCCGAAGGCGACCGTGACGACGAGCATGACGGCAGGCACCCGCGGCAGGCCGGTCCGACGCAGGGCGCGCACGGCCGGCACCAGCACGAAGCTGAGGAGAATCGCGAGCGTGACGGGCACGAGGATCTCACGCCCGAAATAGAGGGCGGCCATCACCGCCACGACGAGGAGGAATGAGGCCAGCGCGGTGATGAGCGGCAGAGCCCGCCGGAGGCGCTGGGCCGTGACGGGATCGTCGCTCATGAATGACGCCTCACCTCTTTACGCTTCCAACACGCCAGTACGGAGCCTCGGCCCCCACCATCCCGAGCCGCCTCAGCCGGCGGCGGGCGCCGTCTCGCCCAGCGCGGCGCTGATCTGGCTGAGAAGCTTCGAGAAGTCGACCGGCTTCGGGTGGTAATCGTCGCAGCCGGCCTGGATCGCCTTGTCGCGATCCCCGGACATGGCGTGGGCGGTGAGCGCGATGATGGGAATCCGCTGCGTGTCGCTTCCCGACTTCAGGGCACGCGCCGCCGACCAGCCATCGAGAACCGGCAGGTTCATGTCGAGGAGGATCACGTCCGGACGTGAGGCACGCGCCTGCTGCACGCCAGCCTCGCCATCATGGGCCAGGACGACCTCGTGGCCGCGCCGTTTCAGGCGGCGGGACAGGAAGTCCCAGATCTCCTCGTGATCCTCGACCAGCAATATCTTCGCCATCACGCGCTAACCCCTTCGGCACGAGCCGCCGCACGGCGTTTCCCAACGCGCGGCGACGCGCAAACGTCGCATATCCGGTGACGAATCCATCCCGTGCAAGCCGGTCGAACCGTCAATCCTCCGCGTCGAGATGGAATCGTACGGTCTCGATATTGGCGCGCTCGAAGGCCTGCAACACGTGCTGGTAGGAGCGCTCCATCTCGGTCGGAGCGTCGCCGGGTGTGTCCTCCGGCTTCAGCACGAACATCAGCATCGAGCGCCCGGTCACATCGTAGCGGTTGCCCACCGGGAAGCTCTCCGCCTCCTGATTGTCGGGCAGGTTCGTGTCGATGAGCCGGGTCCAGGCACTGCCGCCGACCGATTCCGGCAGCGTGAACGAGACGACGTCGTGATAGGCGTTGTAGAGCACCAGCAGGGTGGCGTCGCCGCCGCGGCGATGGATGCCGGTCGCCTGCGCGCGGCCGTCGAGCAGGACAGCGAGGGACCGGGCGGCCGCGTCGTTCCAGCCCTCGGTCGACATCTCCTCGCCGTCGGGCCGAAGCCACGTGACGTCCTTGACGCCGAGATCCTCGTCGAAGGCTCCGGTCAGGTACCGGCCCCGGGTCAGGATCGGCAGGGCATTGCGCAGGAGCATGAGGCGCTGCGCGAACTCCGCGAGGTCGCGCTCCTCTTCACCGATCGCGGCCCAGTCGATCCAGGAGACCTCGTTGTCCTGGCAGTAGGCGTTGTTGTTGCCGTTCTGAGTCCGGGCGAACTCGTCGCCGGCCAGAAGCATCGGCGTGCCGCGCGACAGGAACAGCGTCGCCAGCATGTTGCGCATCTGGCGGAGGCGGACAGCACGGATCTCGGGATCGTCGGTCGGGCCCTCGACGCCATAATTGTAGGAGAGATTGTGGGAGTGACCGTCCCGGTTGTCCTCTCCGTTCGCCTCATTGTGCTTCTCGTTGTACGAAACGGTGTCGTTCAGCGTGAAGCCGTCGTGCGCGGTGAGGAAGTTCACGGAGGCCCAGGAGCGGCGACCGCGCTTGTTGAACTTGTCGGCCGAACCCGTGATCCGCGAGGCGAGCGACGGCAGAAGCCCCTCGTCTCCCTTCCAGAAGCCGCGCACGTCGTCGCGGAAGCGGTCGTTCCACTCCGCCCAGCCCGGCGGGAACCCGCCGACCTGATAACCGCCGGGGCCGCAATCCCAGGGTTCGGCGATGAGCTTGACCGAGTTCAGGACAGGATCCTGGCGGCAGGTATCGAGAAAGCCGCCACCCTCGTCGAAACCGTAGGGCTCGCGGCCGAGGATCGTCGCGAGGTCGAAGCGGAAGCCGTCGACGCGCATCTCGGTCGCCCAGTACCGCAGGCTGTCGGTGACGAGTTGCAGCACGCGCGGATGCGACAGGTTGAAGGTGTTACCCGTGCCCGTGTCGTTGATGTAGTAGCGCTGCTGGCCAGGCAGCAGCCGATAGTAGGACGCGTTGTCGATGCCCTTGAACGAGAGCGTCGGACCCTTCTCGTTGCCCTCGGCGGTGTGGTTGTAGACGACGTCGAGGATCACTTCGAGCCCGGCGCCGTGCAAGCGCGCCACCATCTCCTTGAACTCGGAGAAGGCGAAATCGGGCACCGCGGCGTAGCGGCGGGCCGGGGTGAAGAACGAGATCGTGTTGTAGCCCCAGTAATTCACGAGGTCCTTCTGCTGCAGGTAATCGTCCTGCACGAAGGAGTGCACGGGCAGAAGCTCGACAGACGTCACGCCGAGACTCTTGATGTAGTCGAGCACCGCAGGATTGCCGAGGCCGGCATAGGTGCCGCGCAGGCGCTCGGGAACCTGCGGGTGAAGCTTCGTCAGACCCTTCACATGGGCCTCGTAGATGATCGTTTTCTCCCACGGCACGTCCGGCTTCCGGTCGCGTCCCCAGGTGAAGGCCGGGTCGATCACGCGGGAGCGGCGCGTGTAGGGAGCGCTGTCGCGGTCATCGAAGGTCAGGTCGTCGCCCGTCTCCATCTTGTAGCCGAAGAGGGCCGGGTTCCAGACGATCGAGCCGACGAGCCCCTTCGCGTAGGGGTCGATCAGCAGCTTGTTGGGGTTGAAGCGATGCCCGGCCTCGGGCTCGTAGGGGCCGTGGACACGATAGCCGTAGATCGTGCCCGGACGGGCGTCGGGCAGGTAGCCGTGCCAGACCTCGTCCGTGTATTCCGGCAGCTCGATCCGCTCGATCTCCTTCTCGCCCGCATCGTCGAAGAGGCAGAGCTCCACCTTGGTGGCATGCGCCGAGAACAGGGCGAAATTCACGCCGAGCCCGTCCCAGGTCGCCCCGCGCGGATAGGGCAGCCCTTCGCGGATGCGGGACCGCGCCGCGCGCGCACCCGCAGCTGGCGACGACCCGTTTCTCGTATGCTCGACCATGTTCACTCCGGAAGAACGGGGCTGCCCCGCGCGAGCCCGCTCTCGCGTCGCAGGCGGGGCGCCCGAACCGGAACAGAACGTGCCGGTGGCGGCGAAGGTCCTTGGGCGGAGAAAAATTTCGCGGTGCACAACGAACGTCGGGGAGAGCCTTGCGCAGGAGCCCGGCCGAGGCCTGCGAGCACGGTTTCGGAGGGGTCTCCGCCGGGTCGGGTCGGGGCGATTGCGCGGATACAGGTCGTTCCACCTCGGCTTTCTTCATCATGCACGGTGGTCGGGTCGGAACAGCGCGGATCCGGGAATGGGCTATGTCTCTCGCTCCCCGTGCTGCGCTGCCGCGCTCCGTGCTAGAGTCGGGGCGAAAGCCCGGTCCGGGTCGCCAATGCTCGGGATCTACCGACGGAGTACGGTCATGATCGACGAGGGAGCCGAGAAACGCTTCGGCCTGCAGACCATCGCGGACCGGCACGGTGTGAGCCTCGACGCGGTGCGGCACCTCCTGCGCGCCTTGGAGGCGGGCCATGGCACCATGGCGCAATTCGACCATCCGGAACTCGGCGGCTTGGGCCAGTGGTTCGCGGGTGGCATGGTGATGGTCGGGCGCATGTTCGATGCGGAGCTGAAGGCGCGCGTCTCGGCTCTGTGCGGCGAGCTCGCGGCCTCGCTGCCACCGGCAGGCTGGAGCACGGCAGCGACCGGAGGGCCGGGCTCATCGCATTGGTGGCCCACCGACCTCGGCACGCCCTCGACGACGGGAGCGCAGGACGGATTGCGCTACGCCTACTTTCCTCTGACGCGCCGCCTCGCGGTCGCATCCTCGAAGGGTGTCGCCATCTACGATACAGGCGAGCACGCGATTTCCGGGGCCTCCCAGGCGAACGGCGCCGTGCGCTTCACGAGCGCCTTCGGGGATGTCGATCTCGCGAGCCTGCGGCGGGTCGATGCGGCGGAGGATGAAGCCTCCAACGTTCAGGGTCCTTCCGGACCCGCCCAGGCGCCGCCCGCCGAGCGACCGGATTCGGGCGCCGAGATCATCCGGACGATCGAGGCGCTGGCCGAACTGCAGAGAAAGGGCGTGCTCACGGAGGCCGAATTCACGGGCAAGAAGGCGGAGCTCCTCTCTCGTCTCTGAGGGCGCGGCCCCATATATCCATCAGCGGCCCGAGCCCGCCGCGCCGGGCTCCGCATGGCCGACATCCGCGACCTCATCGATATCCGCACGATCTACCACGAGGCCGCCGCCGCCGATTACCCGCTCGGGCGCGAGATCCTCGACCGGCATCCTCTGGCGGAGCGGATCATCGTTCCATCGCACTGGAACATCCCGACCCTGCACGGCAATGCCGGCTCGGTCGAGGATTGGACACGCATCAAGCGCTCCGTTCTGGTGCTCGGCGTGAAGAAGGGGCTCGCGATGCGCCCGAACGGCCGCAGCGCCCACTTCATCGCGCCCTCGACCTCGAACGGCTGCGCGATGGCCTGCGCCTATTGCTACGTGCCGCGCCGCAAGGGCTACGCGAATCCGATCACTCAGTTCGTCAACACCGAAGCGATCGCGGCCTCGATCCGGCGTCATGCCGCGCGCCAGGGATGCCTGCCGGCGCCAGACCAGATCGACGATCGGGCCTGGGTCTACGATATCGGAGAGAACGGCGATCTCTCGGTCGACGCCGTGATCGGCAGCGGCGTGCGCGACCTCGTCGAACTCTTCCGCGACATCCCGAACGCCAAGGCGTCCTTCGCCACCAAGGCCGTCAACCGCGATCTGCTCGGCTACGATCCGCAGGGGCGGACCCGAATCCGCTTCTCGCTGATGCCGGAGCGCATCGCCCGCATCGTCGACGTGCGCACCTCGCCGATCTCGGAGCGGATCGCTGCCATCGACGACTTCGTGGCCGCGGGCTACGAAGTCCACGTCAATTTCTCGCCGGTGATCCTCTACGAGGGTTGGGAGGCGGACTGGCAGGCCCTGTTCGAGACCCTCGACGACACGCTGTCGCCCCGCGCGAAGGCGCAGCTCAAGTGTGAGATCATCCTTCTCACGCACAATGCCGCCTTGCACGAGGTCAACCTCGGCTGGCACCCGAAGGCCGAAGCCTTGCTGTGGCGGCCCGACATTCAGGAATTGAAGCGCTCGGAGGGCGGTGGCGAGAACCTGAGGTATCGCAGCGGCTGGAAGGGACGTTGGCTCTCCCGCTTCAAAGCGCTGCTCTCCGCGCGCATGCCGTATTGCTCGGTGCGCTACGCCTTCTGACGAACCGGGGTCGGGCCTGCGCGTTTCGGAACACCTCCTCGAAGGATCCCGGATGAGCGACCACGAGACCCATATCCGCGACGCCGTCGCCCTCGCCCGCAGCAATGCGGAAGAAGGCGGCTCACCCTACGGAGCCGTGATCGTGCGGGATGGGACGGTGCTCGCCCGCTCGGTGAATACGGTGCATCGGACCAACGACCCGACCGATCATGCGGAGATGGTCGGGCTGCGGGAGGCCAGTCGCCGCCTCGGCAGCCGGGACCTCGCCGGCTGCATCGTCTACGCCAGTGGCCAGCCCTGCCCGATGTGCCACGCCGCGATGCGCCTGTCCGGCATTCGGGAAGGCTATTTCGCCTACACGGCAGAGGAGGCCGACACCTACGGCTTGCAGACGGCCGGCCTCTACGCCGAATTGTGCCGGCTGCTCTCCGAGCAACCCATGCGGCTCGAACAGATCCGGCCGACAGACGAGACGCCGCCCTACGCGGTCCGGCGCGACCGGAGGCCGGAATGAGGCCCCTTCAGTGCGTCCAGGGCGCGGTCCGGTTGAACTTGAAATTGTCCGAATAGGACAGGCCCTTGCGCATGACCGGCCTGTGCGGCTCCTCGACCCGGTAGGCGATGCCGGCGCGCTTGGCGTAGGCGACGGCCTCTTCCTGGGTGTCGAATTCCAGCTTGACCTGCTGCAGCATGTCGGACGAGCCGGTCCAACCCATGAGCGGGTCGGTCTCGCGCGGGCTGGTCTGGTCGAATTCGAGGAGCCAGGTCTTGGTCCGGGCGAGGCCCGACTGCGAGGCATCCTTCGAGGGCTGGAAGATGCGGGCGCTCGACATGGGTCCTG
The DNA here is from genome assembly GCF_004348265.1 of Methylobacterium segetis. GTDB lineage: Bacteria > Pseudomonadota > Alphaproteobacteria > Rhizobiales > Beijerinckiaceae > Methylobacterium > Methylobacterium segetis. The sequence continues at coordinate 104,636 of NZ_SMNT01000002.1, read as the reverse complement.
ACGGTCTCCGAAGGTGATGGTCGGGGCGATAGGATTCGAACCTACGACCCCCTGGTCCCAAACCAGGTGCGCTACCAGACTGCGCTACACCCCGACATGGGAGGTTTCTAGGGACAAGCCGGCGGGCCGGCAAGTCGCGTTCACGTCGCTGCCCGTGTGTTCGCGGACGAAGCGGCCGACCTGGGCAAGCGATTGGGCTCCCTCGGTCAGCCGTTGATGGAACAGATGCCATGCGTGGATCATGTGAGGCCAGACGGCGAGCGTCACCGGAACGTCTGCCGCGGCGAGTTTGCCCGCCAGCCGCACGGCGTCGTCGAGGAGTGTTTCGGCCGAGCCGACCTGGATCAGCGTCGGCGGAAGCCCTGTCAGATCGGCCTGCAGTGGGGAGACGAGCGGACCGCGCGGATCCGACCCGTCGAGGTAGGCGGCCGCGAGTTCGCCGAGATAGGCCCGATTGATGATCGGATCGACGGCGTCCTTCGTCTCGATGCTGGCGCCCGTCATCTCGAGATCGACCCAGGGCGAGGCGCACCACAGGCAGGCGGGCAGCGGATCGCCCGCCTCGCGCAGGCTGACCAACGTCGCGAGCGCGAGCCCACCCCCGGCACTCTCGCCGCCGAGGCAGATCCGCTCGGGTGCGATGCCGGAGGTCAGCAGGAAGCGGTAGGCTGCCAGGGCATCGTCGAGGGCTGCGGGGAACGGATGCTCGGGCGCGAGGCGGTAGGATAGGGCGAGCGTCCGGCATCCGGCCTCGCGCCCGGCCATCGCGACCATGACCCTGTGGCTCGCGAGCGATCCCGAAACGTACCCGCCTCCGTGCAGGAACAGGAGCACGCGGCTCCCGTCGGCGGAGGGTGTCGCGGACCATTCGGCCGGGACGCCGCCGGGTTCGGAGGGCTCGATCCTCACATCCGGCGGAAGCGTCGAGAGGCTGCCGATCCAGTCGAGCCGCTCCCGCCGCTCCGCCAGACCGGTCGGCCGCGGGCGCGAGGCGAGCAGGGCGCGGACGCTGTCGATCTCCGATGATGACATGGCAGGCCCCCGACGCGGACGGCGACCGACGCTCGCACGCGTCCGTTCGGCCGCAAAGGGCCGGCCGCGCCGCGCTTGACCTCCGTACGGATGCGTCCCACCTGCGCCGCGAGGGCGCGACGAGCGACATGGCACGAGTCCCGGAGACCCGATGATCGACCTCTACTACTGGCCGACCCCGAACGGCCACAAGGTGACGCTCTTCCTGGAGGAGACCGCCCTGCCCTACAGGATTCATCCGGTGAACATCGGCAAGGGAGACCAGTTCAAGCCGGACTTCCTCAAGATCGCCCCCAACAACCGGATGCCCGCGATCGTCGATCACGAGCCGGCGGGCGGCGGCGATCCCGTCTCGATCTTCGAGTCGGGGGCGATCCTGCTCTACCTCGCCGAGAAGACGGGCCGCTTCCTGCCCCAGGATCTGCGCGGCCGGGTGGAGGTCCTCCAATGGCTGTTCTGGCAGATGGGAGGGCTCGGCCCGATGCTCGGCCAGAATCACCATTTCTCGCAATATGCGCCCGAGAAGGTGCCCTACGCCATCGATCGCTACGTCAACGAGACGAACCGCCTCTACGGCGTTCTCGATCGCCGCCTCGCCGACCGGACCTTCGTCGCCGGCCCGGATTATTCGATCGCCGACATGGCGGCCTATCCGTGGATCGTCCCTTGGGAGAAACAGGGCCAGGATCTCGACGAGCACCCGCATCTCAAGCGTTGGTTCACGGCGATCGGCGAGCGCCCGGCGACGAAGGCGGCGTATGCGCGTGCGTCCGAGGTCAACCCAAACCATGGCCAGCCGATGAGCCCCGAGGCCAAGGACGTGATGTTCGGGCAGAATGCCGTGAACACCCGGCGCTGAGCGGGATTGCGGAATCGCGCCGTTCGTCTCGCGCGAACGGCGTGAAGCACCAGCCTCGACGGCGCGCGGGAGATCCCCCGCGCGCCGGGCGTATCCCCTTTCCCCGGCGCGGTTTTTTCGGTTCCGGCGATCGAACTTTGCGGTGGCCTCGGCGTTACCGGCCCATGACCGCGCCCCGACGCCAGATGTCGCCGACCCAGGAGTTGATCAGCCGCGTGATGCGGATCGTCCGCATCTGCCCGGAGGCGGCGGCCGAGGTGCTCGAGCTGATGTTTCTGGTCAGCCAGATCGAGGCCCTCACCACCGTCGACCGGGACTATCGGGACGCGCGGCGCGTGATCAGCCGCCTCCGGCACCCTCTGTGGGACCTCAATCCCGGCGAGCGCGAGACGCTGCTGAGGGCCGCCGAGACGATCCGCAAGGCGTGCCGCCTCAAGGAGAGCGAGATTCCCCCCACGCCGCTCGCCGATATCGGGGAGCGCGAGCGGATCGAGCGGGGGCTCGCTCTTGCCCTCGCCGGCGAGTTCAACGCCGCGCAGATCGCTCGCGTCACGGGGGCCGTCGCCGCCGTGCTGCAGGAGTGACGCGGCCCGGAATTCCGGGCCCCTCACCTCGACGGCTGCGCGAGCCATCCCCACATCGATGAGGCCAGCATCGATCCGGCCGCTCGGCGAGCGACCGGACGTTAGCTGAGCGAGGGAGATTCGCCATATGACAGCCGTGCGCCCGCTCGTTGCCCTGATGACCGCGAGCCTCCTCCTCGCTGCGTCGCAAGCCTCCACGGCGAGCGCGCAGACCACGATCACGAAGAGCGAGACGGTTGTGAGCGGGAAGTCCGTGCGCCTCGCCATCGCCCCGAACCTGAAGAAGGATTGCTCCGAGGGGCCGATGCCGGAGTTCAAGATCACCGTGGCTCCGAAGAACGGCGCGACCATCTCCAAGACGGGCAAGCAGAAGACGCCCGCGAGTTTCCGCTGCCCGAACAAGGATGTGTCCGTTCAGGCGCTGTTCTACCAAGCCAAATCGAATTTCACGGGCTCGGACGAGGTCACGTTCGAGATCAAGAATTCCGACGGGCAGGTCCAGACGCAGAACATCAGGATCACCGTCCAGGCGGCCGGCGCGAAGAAGGATGATGCTGCCAAGAAGGAGAGCACTGACCTCTGATTGCTGAGCAGGCTCGACTTGGTAGAGCACTGTTTTTCGGCAAGCGGGACTGAGAGCGCCTGATTCCCGCCGAGGCGGACATTGTGTCTGAGCGGAGATGCGGCAGGTCCGGTGTTGCAAGCATCACACGCATGCACGGCGTGTTGACCGCACTGCGACAAAAGCGGGCCTGTCAGTTGCATCCGAGGCGAGACAGGATGAAGCTGTCCTCGTCGTGAAAGGGGTTTTCGAATGCCGATGCAGTCGACGAACGACCTGTTTCAGAGCTTCACCCGAGGGTACGAGGCCCGGCGCGACACAGAGATGAGCCTCTCCGAGTATCTGGAGGCCTGCCGCGACGAGCCCCTGATGTACGCGAGCGCCGCCGAGCGCATCCTCGCGGCGATCGGCAAACCGGAGTTCATCGACACGGCCAAGGATTCCCGCCTCGGCCGCATCTTCATGAACCGCACCATCCGCACCTACCCGGCCTTCGCCGAGTTCTACGGCATGGAGGAGACGATCGAGCGGATCGTCTCCTTCTTCCGCCACGCGGCGCAGGGTCTGGAGGAGCGCAAGCAGATTCTCTACCTCCTCGGGCCGGTCGGCGGCGGCAAGTCGTCCCTCGCCGAGCGCCTGAAGTCGCTGATGGAGGTGCACCCCATCTACGTGCTGAAGGCCGGCAACGAGGTGTCGCCGGTCTTCGAGAGCCCGCTCGGCCTGTTCGATCCCGACACGATGGCCGAGGAGATCCAGAACCGCTACGGCATTCCGCGCCGGCGCCTCACGGGCCTGATGAGCCCCTGGGCCTTGAAGCGCCTCGACGAGTTCAACGGCGACATTTCGCGGTTCACCGTCATCAAGGTGCGGCCCTCGCGCCTCCGCCAGATCGCCGTGGCGAAGACCGAGCCCGGCGACGAGAACAACCAGGACATCTCGTCCCTCGTCGGCAAGGTCGACATTCGGCGGCTCGAAACCCTCAGCCAGGCTGACCCCGACGCATATTCCTATTCGGGCGGCCTGAACCGGGCCAACCAGGGCATCCTCGAGTTCGTCGAGATGTTCAAGGCACCGATCAAGATGCTGCATCCGCTGCTCACGGCGACGCAGGAGGGCAATTACGTCGGGACCGAGAACATCGGTGCCATCCCGTTCACGGGCGTCATCCTCGCCCACTCGAACGAGGCCGAATGGCAGAGCTTCAAGACCAACAAGAACAACGAGGCCTTCATCGACCGCATCTACGTCATCAAGGTGCCCTACTGCCTCCGCGTGAACGAGGAGCAGCACATCTACGAGAAGCTGATCAAGGGATCGGAACTCTCGGATGCGGCCTGCGCGCCGGGCACGCTCGAGATGCTGGCGCGCTTCTCGGTCCTCTCCCGCCTGCGGGAGCACGCCAACTCGAACCTCTTCTCGAAGATGCGGGTCTATGACGGCGAGAGCCTGCGCGAGGTCGATCCGCGCGCCCGCTCGATGCAGGAGTACAAGGACACGGCCGGCGTCGACGAGGGCATGGACGGCATCTCGACGCGCTTCGCGTTCAAGGTGCTCGCTGCGACCTTCAATCACGACACGACCGAGGTCTCGGCCGATCCCGTGCACCTGATGTACGTGCTGGAGCAGTCGCTGCGCCGCGAGCAGCTCCCGCCGGAAATCGAGAAGCGCTACCTGGAATTCATCAAGTCCGAGCTCGCCCCGCGCTACGCGGAGTTCATCGGCCACGAGATCCAGAAGGCCTATCTCGAGTCCTACCACGATTACGGGCAGAACCTCTTCGACCGCTACATCGACTATGCGGACGCCTGGATCGAGGACCAGGACTTTAAGGACGCCGAGACGGGCCAGCTCCTCAACCGCGAGCTCCTGAACCAGGAGCTGACCAAGATCGAGAAGCCGGCTGGCATCGCGAATCCGAAGGACTTCCGCAACGAGGTCGTGAAGTTCGCCCTGCGCTCGCGGGCGCAGCATGGCGGCCGCAACCCGAACTGGACGAGCTACGAGAAGCTGCGCGAGGTGATCGAGCGGCGCATGTTCAGCCAGGTCGAGGAACTGCTCCCTGTGATCTCCTTTGGTTCGAAGAAGGACGGCGAGACGGAGAAGAAGCACGGCGAATTCGTCGAGCGCATGGTCGATCGCGGCTACACCGAGCGTCAGGTTCGGCGTCTCGTCGAGTGGTACATGCGCGTCAAGCAGGCGGGGTGAGGTCGCCCCCGTCGGGGGCACGGTTCCGGAGAACCCTCCGCCGCCAGCGTTGCGGGCGACCGGCCGGGACGAAGGGACCGGTCGGGACATGAGGGCGAAGGCTTAGGCACCGGATGCACATCGTCGACCGTCGGCTCAATCCAGGCGGCAAGAGCCTCGCCAATCGGCAGCGCTTCCTGCGCCGGGTCAAGGATGTGGCCCAGCGCGCCGTGCGCGAATCTGCCCGCGAGAAGGACATCAAGGACCTCGGCAAGGACGGGCGCGTCAGCGTCCCCGCCGACGGCGTGCGCGAGCCCCGCTTCTCCCGCCAGCCCGGCAGCGGCCTGCAGGACCACATCCTGCCCGGGAACAAGACCTACGTCGAGGGCGACCGGATCGAGCGCCCGCCGGGCGGCGGGGGCGGCGGAGGCGGCGCCGGAGAGGGGGGCGACGGCAGCGAGAACAGCGAGGACGCCTTCCAGTTCGTGCTCACCCGCGAGGAGTTTCTCGAGCTCTTCCTGGAGGATCTGGAACTGCCGGACCTCGCCAAGCGCCGCCTCGCCGTCGTCGAGTCGGAAGGGCTGCGCCGCGCCGGCTACACCGTCACGGGCTCGCCCGCGAACCTCGCCCTGACCCGGACGCTGCGCAACTCGATGTCGCGCCGCATCGCGCTGAAGCGCCCGAAGCCGGACGAACTCGCGGCTCTCGAGGCCCGGATCGCCGAGCTGCGTGAGGGTGACCCCGCCCTGCCCGATCTCGAGCTGAGCCTGGAGCTGCTGCGCGAGCGCTCGAAGCGCATCCCCTACGTCGATCCGATCGACCTGCGCTACCGCCGCTTCGAGCCCTATCCGCGGCCGGTGGCGCAGGCGGTGATGTTCTGCCTGATGGACGTTTCGGGCTCGATGACCGAGCACATGAAGGACCTCGCGAAGCGGTTCTACATCCTGCTCCACATCTTCCTGACGCGCCGCTATCGGCACGTGGAGATCGTCTTCATCCGCCACACCGACCGGGCGACGGAGGTCGACGAGGAGACCTTCTTCTCCTCGCGCGAGACGGGCGGCACGCTGGTCTCCTCCGCACTCGTCGAGATGAAGCGCGTCATCACCGAGCGCTACGACCCGAACGACTGGAACATCTACGCTGCCCAGGCGTCGGACGGCGACAACGTCTCCTCGGACGGCCCGACCGCGACGGAATTGCTGCGCAGCCACATCCTGCCGGCCTGCCAGCACTTCGCCTATCTGGAGGTCGGCGACGAGAACGGGCCGCGGGCCGGCTTCGTCGAGCACCGCACCACCCTGTGGCGGACCTACGAGGGCATCGCCAAGTCCGGCGGCGCCATCGCCATGCGCAAGGTCAACCACCGCCGCGAGATCTACCCGGTCTTCCGCGAATTGTTCGGGCGCAAGGACGCCCGGGCGGAGGCTGAGGCTTGAGCCGTTCCTCACCCGAAGGGACAACAGCGAGAGAGGCCCGTTCATGGTCGGCAGCCTGAGCCGCGCGACGTCCCGGTCGGTCTCCGGATCGGCCGAGCCCCTGTTCACGGGCAACGACTGGGATTTCGACACGATCCGGCGAATCCACGACGCCTGCGAGGCGGTGGCCGGGCCCGAACTCGGGCTGTCCTGGTATCCGAATCAGATCGAGATCATCACGGCCGAGCAGATGCTCGACGCATACGCGTCGATCGGGATGCCGCTGTTCTACAAGCACTGGTCCTTCGGCAAGCATTTCGCGCAGCACGAAGCGGGGTACCGCCGCGGCCTGATGGGGCTCGCCTACGAGATCGTCATCAATTCCGATCCCTGCATCTCCTACGTGATGGAGGAGAACACGGCCACGATGCAGACGCTCGTGATCGCCCACGCCGCGTTCGGCCACAACCACTTCTTCAAGAACAACTACCTGTTCCGGCAATGGACGGACGCGGAAGGGATTCTCGACTATCTCGATTTCGCCAAGGGCTTCATCAGCCGCTGCGAGGAGCGGCACGGGCATCAGGCGGTCGAGCAGGTGCTCGACGCCGCGCACGCCCTGATGAGCCAGGGGGTGCATCGCTACCCCCGCAAGAAGCGGCCCGACCTCGCCTCCGAGCAGCGGCGCGAGCGCGAGCGGATCGAGCACGGCGAGCAGATCTACAACGATCTCTGGCGCACCCTCCCCTCGAAGCCCGGCGCCGTGCGCTCGGACGCGGCGGCCGAGCGCCGCCGCGCCCTGCTCGAACTGCCGCAGGAGAACATCCTCTACTTCCTGGAGAAGGTGGCGCCCCGCCTGCGCCCCTGGCAGCGCGAGATCCTGCGCATCGTCCGGCTCGTGGCCCAGTATTTCTACCCACAGCGTCAGACCAAGGTGATGAACGAGGGCTGCGCCACCTACGTCCACTATCGGATCATGAACGCGCTCTCCGAGAAGGGGCAGATCGGCGAGGCGGCCTATCTCGAGTTCCTGCAATCGCACACCAACGTGATCCGGCAGCCCAACTACGACGACCGATCCTATGGTGGCCACAACCCCTACGCGATCGGCTTCGCCATGATGCAGGACATCGCCCGCATCGCCGAGAATCCGACCGACGAGGACCGGGCCTGGTTCCCGGAAATCGCGGGGGTCGGCGACGGCATGGGCGTGCTGCGCGACATCTGGGCGAATTATCGCGACGAGAGCTTCATCGCGCAGTTCCTCTCGCCCAAGCTGATCCGGGACTTGCGCCTGTTCCACGTCGTTGACGATCCGGACGAGCCGGAATTGCGCGTGGAGGCGATCCACGACGAGCGCGGCTACCGGCGCCTGCGCCGGTCCTTCGCGCGCCAGTACGACGTGGCTTGGCTCGACCCGGATATCGAAGTCGTCGACGTGGATCTCGAGGGCGACCGCCGCCTGATCCTCCACCACAAGGCGCTGAACCGCATCACCCTTCAGAAGGACGACGCGCGGCGCGTCCTGCAGCACCTCGCGGACCTCTGGGGCTACGATGCGGTGCTGAAGGAGGTCGATCCGGCCACCGGCTCGGTCCTGGCCGAGCATACGGCGAGCGCGCGGCCGATCTTCTTCTGACGCGCCGGCCTCAGCGCGGCAGGACCAAGCCGGGCACGACGGTGCCCGCCGTGCCGAACAGCGCCGATGCGCGGGCGCAGCTGTCCGGGATGTTCTTCCGGTAGGCCTCGATGTAGCCGTGGGCGGCGAGCCGGAGGTCTCCCGTCTCCAGGTCCGGCATCTCGTATCCGAGGGAGGCGACGACTGCCTTGAGGCGGTCCGGGTCGCTGCGCAGGTTGGGGCAGAACAGGTTCACGAAGCCGGCCAGACCGGCGAGCTTGGCGGCGGTCTCGCTCCTCGAGGGCGGGATGCCGGACGCCGCCGGCGCCTCGGCCGATGCGGGCGTCCGGGGGGCGGCAAGGCACATCAGCGTCGCGATGCAGAGGGCAGCTCTCATCTCGTCTCCTCGCGCGGCGCATCGTTCTGCGCGGCCGTCGCGCACGCCGCGACAAGGATAAGAGCCAGGATTGACTTCCCCCGTCCAGACGTCATCCAGTCAAAGAGACGGGATGGGGGGAGAAACACGTGATCAGAGCATTTATGATATCATTATTAGGGATGATCTGGGCGGTAACATTTGCCGATGCTGCCCGACTTGCGATGGACGACAAGGCATCGCTCTGGCCGAGAGCGAGCATGCAGGAAAAGATCGACTTCACGAACCGGATGGGCAAGGCCTTCGTCGCCCTCTCGCCGGACCTCGACAGCCGCTTCTTCATGCGCTGCCTGGAGGAGACGGCCAATATCGGCGACACCAAGGACCTGCGCATGGAGGAGATGGTGAGGGCCTGCATCGCGGTCGGCAGCAAGGCGCCGTGAGGGCGACGGGGCGCTCGATCGCGATCATCGCGCGATCCCGTCTCGGCGGGGTCCCGCGTTGATCGCGATCATCCCGGTGGGGCCTCGTGCGGAACGCACGGCCAGGCCCGGTCGGCCTGTCTCGGCCGCCCGCTTTCGGCTACCCTGACCCCATGATGAGACCATCGCAGCCCCGCGCGTTGCGCCTGTTCGCGTCCGGCCTGCTGCTTGCCGGCTGCGTCCTGCGGGCGGATCCTGCCGCCGCGCAGGGCGTCCCGTTCGTCACCGGCTTCGGGGCCCTGCCCGCCTTCGCCTGGCCGCCAGCGGCGGGGAGCGAGGAGAATCGCTGGGCCGGTTCCTACGCCCGCCTGTCGACCGGGTTCGAGGTGTCCTCGTCGAAGCGGTTCGGCAGCTCGGCAGGGCCGACGATCGGGTTCGAGGGCGGCCGGATGTGGCAGGAGGGCCGCTTCGTCTTCGGCGTCGCCGGCGGGTTCGACTACCTGTCGGCGCTCGGCGGGGTCAGGCCCGGCCTGAGCGGTCTCGCCTATACGCGCGATTTCGCGGGGGCGCTGCAGGTCAAGGTCGGAACGCTCCTGACGCCCGACGTGATGCTCTATGCCAGAGGGGGCGTGCTGGCCGTCCACGGGACGCTGGAGGACCGGGCACGGCCGGTCTCGCGCTCCTTCGCGCGCGAGGACATCGCCGTCGTGCCGGATGCGCATGTCGGCGTCGAATGGGCCGTGTCCGACCGGCTCTCCGTCGCGGTCGAGGCGGGCGTGGTCGGCGGCAATCTCCGCTGAGGCCCCGGGCCAGCGCGCCGGCAGCGAAACGGGCGGCCTCCGGGACCTTCCGATGGGGCCGGGCGCCACCACCCGTACCGGCCGCGCGGCGGCGATTGCCGACTCGTCGCATTGATGCAGGATGCGGAGGATCGGGCGCGCCCCGTGACGGGCAGGCGACGTCCGGCGCGAGGGGCCCGGCCCCGTGCCGCGCTCCCGTCTCGGCGGGGCCGTCGCAGGAGGAGGCCAGGAGCATGCTCAGGCGCTTCGACCATCTGACCATCGTGGTGCGGGATCTCGACCGCGCCAAGGAGTTCTTCGCCGTCCTCGGCTTCCGGGAGGCCATGTCCGTGGTGATCGCCGGAGAGCCCTTCTCGGACTACATGGGCGTCCCCGAGATCGAGGCGGACCACGTGACGCTCGTCCTGGAGGACGTGACGCCCCGGACCGAGATCCAGCTTCTGCGGTACCGTCATCCGGATCCGCTGCCCGATCCCCACATCCGCGACCTGAACAAGCTCGGCATGAACCACATCTGCTTCGCGGTGGACGATGTCGAGGAGGAAGTCGCGAGGCTGAGGGCGCATGGCTTCGAGCCGCGCAACGCGATGATGGATTTCCACGCGCGCAAGCTCGTCTTCATCGACGGGCCGGAGGGCGTCACCGTCGAACTGGCCGAGTGGCATTAGGCCGGCTGAAGCGGAGAGGTGCCCGCGCTCGACCGTGCCCGCGAGAGGAGACGCTGAAGCGCCGCTTCGGAGATCGGCGACGCGCTTGTGGCGGATAGAGCTGACGGTCCGGCGGTTCCGTTCGGATGAACGTCCGGGCGCCGCGCATGCGAGGCGCGCGGCCGACACGTCCAGAAGCTTGCCGGTGATGGAAATTTTGGTCGGAGCGAGAGGATTCGAACCTCCGACCCCTAGTCCCCCAGACTAGTGCGCTAACCGGGCTGCGCTACGCTCCGACGCCCCGAGAGGGCTTGCGCGTCTTAGCTTTCCGGTATCGCCTGCGCAACCCCCCTCCGCGGGGCGCGCACGGCGGCTGGTCGAGGCCGCGCGGGACGGTTAACCCGAAGCCTCGACACGCCCGCCGCACCGTTCGGACATCCATGACAGACAGACCGGTCGCCTTCGACCTCACCCGCCTGATCACGCGCCTGCGCCACGCGAGCCCGACGGGAATCGACCGCGTCGATCTCGCCTATGCCCGCTGGGCGCTCGAAGGCCCCGGCCCGCGCTTCGGGCTCGTCACCACGCCGCTCGGGCCGCGGGTCATCGACCGGGCCGGCGCCGCGGCGATCGTCGAGGCTGTCGCCGCGGGCTGGGTCGAGGATGTCGCGGCGGAGGCCGATCCCGTCTACCGGCGCCTCGCCGGCCGCCTCGGCGCGGAGACGCGCGGGCCTGCCCCCGCGAGCCCGCCTCGGGCACAGCGGGACGCGTGGCGCCGGCGCCGGATCCAGGCCGAGACCTCGCTGCGCACCCTGCGCGCGGGCGGCCCGGACGCGCTGCCGGCGGGAACCGTCTACGTCCACACCTCGCATCTGCGCCTCGACCGCCCCGAGCGGTTCGACTGGCTCTACGACCGGCGCGACCTGCAGCCGGTCTTCTTCCTGCACGACCTGATCCCGATCACGCATCCGGAATACGGTCGCCCCGGCGAGGCCGAGCGGCACGCGGCGCGGCTGCGCACGGTGGCGCGCCACGCGGCCCACATCGTCGTCAATTCGGCCGATGTCGGCGCGCGGGTCGCCCGCCACATCGGCCGGACCGGGGCGACGGCTCCCGGCATCACCGTGGGCCACCTCGGCATCGAGGCGGCCTTCGGGCGGGACGGCCCGCGCCTCGCCCCCGACCGCCCGGTCTTCCTCGTCTGCGGCACGATCGAGCCGCGCAAGAACCACCTCCTGCTCCTCCATCTCTGGCGGTCCCTGGCCGAGCGGATGGGGCCTGCCACGCCCTACCTCGTCCTCGTCGGCCGGCGCGGCTGGGAGGCGGAGAACATCGTGGATCTCCTCGATCGCTGCGAGGCGATCCGCGACAGCGTCGTCGAGGTTTCGGGGCTCTCGACGCACGGACTCGCCGCGCTGATGCGCTCGGCGACCGCCCTGCTGATGCCGTCGTTCACGGAGGGCTACGGCCTCCCGGTGGTCGAGGCGGCGGCGAGCGGCCTGCCGGTCGTGGCCTCCGACATCCCGGTGCATCGCGAGGTCGGCGGCGAGGCGGCCCTGTTCCTCGACCCCCTCGACGGCCCCGGCTGGGGGCGGACGATCGAGGATCTCGCGGCGCCGGCCTCCTCCCTGCGGGCGGAGCGCCTGCGCCGCCTCGCAACCTACGCGCCGCCGAGCTGGGCCGCGCATTTCGAGCGGGTGGAGGCGGCGCTCTCCACGCTTCCCTCATAGCCTGCAGTTGCACCTGTGACGGCTGACGAATATGGAAAGACGTCAGCCCCACCCCCGATCGTGTCGGATGCCGAAGTCTTGCGCGGCGTCACCGTCGCCTCGGGCCCGGTCCCTGGCTATGGATGCTCCGGGGCGCGGACTTTGACGAGGATGGTGCGCATGAAGGTCGTCGATCTGGACCGGGACGCGATCAAGCAGGGGCTCGCCGACAACGCGCTCCTCGTCATCGACGTGCGCGAGCCGCACGAATACGAGGGCGGCCACATCCCGGGCGCGGTGCCCCATCCGCTCTCGAGCTTCGACACGGACGCCCTCGCCGCGCTGATCGCCGACGACCCGCGCCGGCCCGTCTTCTCCTGCGCGTCGGGGGTCCGGTCGGTGCACGCCCTCGCGGCGGCCCAGGCCGCGGGTCTACCGATCGAGGCGCATTACCGGGGCGGCTTCAAGGATTGGGCGGCCTCCGGAGAGCCGGTCGAGTGATCGGGCGAAGGCGCGGCGCTCGGGCGCCGTCATCCCGCATCGGGATCGGCCGTGTGCGGTGGCGCACCACGCGCCCCGGCCCGGCCGAGTAGGGCGCGAAGCGTAGGGATACCCATCATGCACAAGCGCCGGTTCTCGAACCTCCTCCTCGCTGTCGGGCTGGGAGCCCCGCTCCTCCTCGCCGGGTTCGCCGCGCCGGCCCAGGCGCAGGCCCCGGGCGGCCCGCCGCCCACCGTGACGGTGGCCAAGCCCGTCGTCCGCGAGATCGTGGAGCGCGATTCCTACACCGGCCGCTTCGACCCGGTGGAATTCGTCGAGGTGCGTGCGCGCGTCACCGGCTACCTCGACAAGATCGCCTTCCAGGACGGCGCCAACGTGAAGAAGGGCGACCTGCTCTTCATCATCGACCGGCGCCCCTACAAGGCGGCGCTCGACCAGGCGCAGGCGACGCTCACCTCCGCCAAGGCGCGCCTCAACTTCACCCAGACCGACCTGGAGCGCGCCCAGACGCTCAGCCGCTCGGGCAACATCTCCGAGCAGGTCACGGACCAGCGCCGGCAAGCCTCGCAGACGGCGCAGGCGGATGTCGACAACGCCGAGGCCGCGCTGCGCCAGGCCCAGCTCAACTACGATTTCACCGAGGTCCGCTCCCCCATCAGCGGGCGGATCAGCCGGCGCCTCGTCACCGAGGGCAACATCGTCATCACCGACCAGACGCTGCTGACGACGATCGTCTCGCTCGACCCGATCTATTTCGGCTTCACCGTCGATGAGCGCTCGTTCCTGAAGTACCAGGGCAGCCTCGGCATCGGCATGGGCGCCTCGCAGCAGGGCAAGGGCGTGCCGATCCTCATCGCGCTGACGGGCGAGGATAAGCCCACCCGCAAGGGCACCCTCGACTTCGTCGACAACCGCGTCGACAACCAGACGGGCACGGTGCTGCTGCGCGCCACTGTCGAGAACCCGGACAACTTCATCAAGCCGGGCCTGTTCGGCATCGTCTCCCTGCCGGCGACGAAGCCCTTCCAGGGCATCATGCTGCCCGACGAGGCGGTCTCGGCGAACCAGGACAAGCGCATCGTCTACGTGATCGCCGAGGACGGCACCGCCTCCGCCCGGGAGGTCAAGCTCGGCCCGAAGGTCGACGGCTACCGGGTGATCCGCGACGGGCTGAAGGGCGACGAGACCGTCGTCATCAACGGGCTCACCCGCGTGCGCCCCGGCGCCAAGGTGACGCCGGAGACGAAGACGCTGCCGCCGACCCGCTCCTGAGGCGCCGCACGGCACCCGAGCGGGAGACACGATTGACCGCCGCCCGTGGCCCGCGCGCCCCGGGCGTCGCGCCGCAGACGACGCAGGCTGCCGGCCGCCGCGAGGCGCCGGGCGGCGAGAGGTTTGACCGATGCGTTTTGCCCATTTCTTCGTCGATCGCCCGATCTTCGCCTCGGTCACGTCGATCGTCTTCCTGATCCTCGGCTACGTCGCCTACGCGTCGCTGCCGGTCTCGCAATATCCCGAGATCGTGCCCCCGACCGTGACGGTGCGCGCCTCCTTCCCCGGCGCGAACGCCGAGACGGTGGCGGCCACCATCGCGACGCCGATCGAGCAGGAGATCAACGGCGTCGACAACATGCTCTACATGACGTCGCTCTCCACGAACGACGGCAACATGCAGCTGACCGTCACGTTCAAGGTCGGCACCAACCTCGATATCGCGAACGTGCTGGTGCAGAACCGGCTCTCGGTGGCCCAGCCGCGCCTGCCGCCGGACGTGCGCAACCTCGGCGTCACCGTGCGCAAGGCCTCGCCCGACCTGATGCTGGTCGTGCACCTGCTCTCGCCGAACAAGACCTACGACCAGAACTACCTCGCCAACTACATCTACCTGAACATCCGCGACGAGATGCTCCGCCTCGACGGCGTCGGCGACATCACGATCTTCGGCGGCAACGAGTATGCCGAGCGCATCTGGCTCGATCCCGACAAGCTCGCGGCCTACGGCCTCACCACCACGGACGTCACCGGCGCGCTGCAGGAGCAGAACGTGCAGGTGGCCGCCGGCGCCCTCGGCGCGCCGCCGGCGCCCTCCTCCAGCGCGTTCCAGCTCGTGGTGCAGTCGCAGGGGCGCTTCCAGACGCCCGACGAGTTCGCCAGCGTCATCGTGAAGGCGCGGGACGGGCGCCTCGTGCGCCTGAAGGACATCGCCCGCGTCGAGATGGGGCAGAAGGACTACACGACGAACTCCTTCCTCAACGCCACGCCCGCGGTCGGCATCGGCGCCTTCCAGCGCCCGGGCACGAACGCGCTCGCGGCGGCCGCCACGGTGAAGGCGACGATGGAGCGGCTGAAGGGCAACTTCCCGCCCGACGTCGAGTACCGGATCGCCTACAACCCGACCGAGTTCATCGAGGAATCGATCCACGAGGTCTACAAGACGCTGTTCGAGGCGGTGGCGCTCGTCGTCATCGTGGTGCTCGTCTTCCTCCAGAGCTGGCGCACGGCGCTCATCCCCGTCATCGCGATTCCCGTCTCGCTCGTCGGCACCTTCGCGGTGATGGCGGCGCTCGGCTTCTCGCTCAACAACCTGACCCTGTTCGGGCTGGTGCTCGCCATCGGCATCGTCGTCGACGACGCGATCGTCGTGGTGGAGAACGTCGAGCGCAACATGGCCGAGGGGCTCTCCCCCGGCGAGGCCGCGCACAAGACCATGGACGAGGTCGGCGGCGCCGTCGTCGCGATCGCGCTGGTGCTCGCGGCCGTGTTCATCCCGACCGCCTTCATCCCCGGCATCTCGGGCCAGTTCTACAAGCAGTTCGCGCTCACCATCGCGGCCTCGACCATCATCTCGGCCTTCAATTCGCTCACCCTCTCGCCCGCGCTCTGCAAGCTGCTCCTGAAGCCGCACAACGCGCACGCCCAGCCGAAGTTCTTCCTGACCCGCTTCGTGAACTGGCTCGCCAACGGCTTCAACAAGGGCTTCGACAAGCTCTCGCACGGCTACGCCGCGACGATCCGCTTCCTGACGGCGAACGCGATCGGCCTGATCGCCATGCTCCTCGTCTACGCGGCCTCGATCGCCGGGACGGTGCACCTCGCGCAGACGACGCCGACAGGCTTCATCCCGGACCAGGACCAGGGCTACCTGATCGGCGTCGTGCAATTGCCCTCGGGCGCCTCGCTCGACCGCACGACGGAGGTCGTGACGCGGGCGGCCGAGATCGCCCGCGGCGTCGACGGGGTGACGAACACCGTCATCATCGCGGGCTTCGACGGCGCCACCTTCACGAACACCACCAACGCGGCGGTGATGTTCCTCACGCTCAAGAACGCCAAGGAGCGGGCGGCCCAGGGCCGCAGCGCCGCCGTGGTGACCGGCGACGTGCTCAAGGCCACGGCCGGCATCCAGGAGGCGCGCATCATCGTGATCCCGCCGCCGCCGGTCCGCGGCCTCGGCACGGGCGGCGGCTTCAAGATGCAGGTCGAGAGCCGGCAATCGTCGGATATCGGCCCGCTCCTCGCGGCCGCGGGCGAGCTGATCGGCCAAGCCAACCAGAGCAACGACGTGCAGCGGGTCTTCACGACCTTCGGCAACGACACGCCGCAGCTCTTCATCGACATCGACCGGACGGTCGCCCGGATGCTGGACGTGCCGCTCGCCAACGTCTTCTCGACGCTGCAGGCGAATCTCGGCGGCGCCTACGTGAACGACTTCAACACGCTCGGCCGCATCTACCAAGTCCGCGTGCAGGCGGACGCGCCCTTCCGCGTCAGCCAGGAGGACATCACGCAGCTCAAGGTCCGCTCCTCGACCGGGGCGCTCGTGCCGATGGGCACGCTCGCCCAGATCCGGGAGATCACCGGCCCGCAGATCGTGCAGCGGTTCAACCTGTTCTACTCGGTGCCGATCCAGGGCACGGCCAAGCCCGGCATCTCGACGGGCCAGGCGCTCGACGCCATGGAGCAGATGGCCCAGAAGGCGCTGCCCGGCGGCTACGCCTACGACTGGACCGAGATCGCCTTCCAGCAGAAGGCGGCGGGCGGGACGGCGATCTACGTGTTCGCCCTCGGCGTGCTCCTCGTCTTCCTGGTGCTGGCCGCCCAGTACGAATCCTGGGCGCTGCCGCTCGCGATCATCCTCGTCGTGCCGACGGGCGTGCTCGCCGCGCTCTTCGGGGTGCAATTGCGGGGACAGGACAACAACATCCTGACGCAGATCGGGCTGATCGTGCTGATCGGTCTGGCGGCGAAGAACGCGATCCTGATCGTCGAGTTCGCCCACCAGATCGAGGAGACCGAGCACAAGGGCCCGGTGGCCGCCGCCGTAGAGGCGTGCCGCCTGCGCCTGCGCCCGATCCTGATGACGGCCTTCGCCTTCATCCTCGGCGTGCTGCCCCTCGTCATCGCGACGGGCCCCGGCGCCGAGATGCGACAGGCACTCGGCACGGCGGTGTTCTTCGGCATGATCGGCGCCACCGTGTTCGGCCTGTTCCTCACGCCCGTCTTCTACGTCGTGATCCGCAACATCCTGATCTGGCTCGCGAAGAAGCGGGGCAAGGACCCGCAGAACACGACGCCCGACAAGCACGACCCGCACGCGACGCCGGCTCACCCCTAGAGCCGGCCCGCACGCCGCCACTCCCCGCGGCCCCGCTCCCCGTGTCGATTCGGCACCCGGGCGGGGCCGCAACCGTTCGGGGCGCCCCGCATTGAAGGGCCGGGGCGGTCGAGCGTGAGGGTTGCGGAATGGCGCGCGTGGTGGTCGTGACGGGTGGGACCTCGGGAATCGGCCTCGCGACGGCCCTTCTCTTCGCCGCCCGCGGCTGGTCGGTCGCGGTGATCGCGCGCGATCAGGAGCGTCTCGACGCCGCGCAGGCCGCGCTCGCGGCCCACGGGCACCCCGCCCTCGCGATCTCGGCCGACGTGTCCGACGCGCAGGCGGTCGATGCGGCCGCCGAGCGGATCGAGCGCGAGCTCGGCCCCATCCGGGCCTGGGTGAACAACGCGATGTCGACCGTGGTGAGCCCGGCCGACCGGATCACGCCGGACGAGTACCGCCGGGTGACCGAGACGACCTACCTGAGCCAGGTCTTCGGGACGCTCGCCGCGCTCCGCCACATGAAGGCGCGCAACCGCGGCGCCATCGTGCAGGTCTCCTCCGGCCTCGGCATCCGGGCGGCGCCCCTCCAGGCACCCTATTGCGCGGCGAAGTTCGCGGTCTCGGGGTTCACGGACGCGCTGCGGGCCGAGCTGATCCACGACGCCGTCGACGTGTCGCTCACCGTCGTCTACCTGCCCGCCGTCAACACCCCGCAATTCAACTGGGCGCGCACCCGGACCGGGCACGGGCAGAACGCGCCCGATCCCGTCTTCGACCCGCGCCTCTGCGCCGAGGCGATCCATTACGCCGTCGAGCATCCCCGCCGGGAGATCTGGGTCGGGCGCTCCTCGCTCATGATGGCCGTGGCACAGGCGGTCGCGCCGGGATTGGCCGACCGCAAGGCCGCCGACGCCTGGGAGAGCCAGCTCGAGGATCACCCGGTCCCCGACCGGGCCGGCAACCTGTTCGAGCCGGTGCCGGGTCAGGTCGGCGCGGAGGGCCGCTTCGGCGAGCGCATGAAGCACACCCGCACCGAGTTCTGGACGAGCCGGGAGCGCGACCTCGTGGTGCTGGGCCTCGCGGGCGTCGCGGCGCTGGGGGTTGCGGGCCTGCTGACGGCCGCCCGGGCGCCACGCCGCCTCCTCGGGCGGCGCTGAACGCCCCCGTGCATTCGCGTCCCCGGCCTGCTAGGTCAGCCCACCGTCACTTGCCGCGAGACGCTTCGTGCCCGGATATCTGCCCTTCGCGGGCGCCCTCAAGCTGCCCGCCTATACCTGCGACAATTGCGGGTTCTGGCAGCGCCATTTCGAGGCTCCGCCGCATTGCCCGATGTGCCTCGACGCCCGCCACGTCGTTCCGCAGGACGGCTGGCGCTTCTGGACCGAGCGGCAGGCGCAGGAGCGCTTCCCCTGCCACTGGCAGGAACTGGAGCCCGGCGTTTGGCGGTTCTGGAACGAGCCCGTCTCCGGCATCGGGCCGAGCGCCTACCTGATCCGGACCGACGCCGGCAACATGGGCTTCGAGGCGTGCCCCGTCTTCAGCGAGGCGGCGCTCGATCACATCGCGAGCCTCGGCGGGATGCAGGTTCTCTCGGCCTCGCATCCCCATTCCTACGGCGCGCTGGTCCAGCTGCAGGACCGGTTCGACCCCGAACTCTGCCTGCCCGCGGCGGATTTCACCTGGAGCGCGGCCCTGCAGGTCTCCTGGCCCTACGACGATTTCCTGGAGCCGCTGCCGGGGCTGGAGCTTCACCGCACGGCCGGCCATTTCGACGGGCACGCCGTGCTGTACGACCGGGCGCGGCAGATCCTCTTCTGCGGCGACGCCCTGAAGTTCGAGCTCGATCCCCGCGACTTCCGGAAGGCGCTGACGATCTCGGCGCACAAGGCCTTCGTGCGGGGCGTGCCCCTGACGATCAACGAGCTTCGCCGCTACCGGGACGTGTTCGCCCAACTCGACTTCCGGCAGACCTGGACGCCGTTCGAGCCGGCGGCGAATTGCGGCCGCTCCGAGGTGCTGGCGTTGATCGATCGGATGCTCGGCACCCGCCCACACGCGGCGCCTGTGCCGCTCGACAGCCTGAGGGGGTAGGACAGGCCGCTCGACGGCGAGACGCCTGTCGCAATCGGCAGCCGCGACGCGCCCCCTCTCCAATTCGGGAGAGGGTTGGGGTGAGCGGTGCAGGTCTGTCCGAGGAGGTCGCATCCCTCATCCGGTCCGTGTGCCGAGCAACCGAAGTCTCCCGGACGGAAGAGGCGGATCCGCCCCGACCGCGGGGTACGACGGCAGGGCCGCGTTCCCCGGCCTATTGCTCCGGCGGGAGCCGCAGAGCCGCCAGCGCGTCGCGGCAAGCCTTCAGCTCGGCGAGCGCCTCTTCCAGTGCGGCGCGCGCCCTGTCCGCGCCGGCCTCCCGCGGCGGCTCGGCGGTACTCGCCTCGCCGGCCGGCTCGGTCTCCTGCGGCGAGGGAGCGTCGGCCGCAGCCTCGCCGCGGCCGACCGCCTGGACGAAGCGGACCCCGTTCTCGCGCAGCACCCGCTGGGCGCCCCGGATCGTGTAGCCCTGGCCGTGCAGGAGCTGTCGCACGCCGCGCAGGAGGTCGACATCCGTGGGACGGTAATAGCGCCGCCCCCCTGCCCGCTTCACCGGGCGGATCTGCGCGAAGCGGGTCTCCCAGAAGCGCAGGACGTGCTGCGGCACGTCGAGATCCTCCGAGACCTCCTTGATCGTGCGGAAGGCGTCGGGCGCCTTCTCGGCCCGGGGGCCGATCTCGGCATCCTCGGTCACGGCTGCGAGCGTCATGGTCGCTCCCCTTCCCTACCGACCGGCCCTGCGCGGGCGTTGCGCCGCCCGTCGCCGCCGGTGCGGGCCGGCCTCAATCGTCGCCGTCGGTGTGATCGGCGCCATTGGCCCCGTTGATCCGCGCCTTCAAGACGTTCGACGGCTTGAACACCATGACCTGCCGCGGCTCGATCGCCACCTCGACGCCGGTCTTCGGGTTGCGCCCGACCCGCTTGCCCTTGCTCCGCACGACGAAGGAGCCGAACGAGGACAGCTTCACCGTCTCCCCCTGCGCGAGGCAGGTGCAGATCTCCGACAGGACGGTCTCGACGAGAGCGGAGGATTCCGTGCGCGAGAGACCAACCTGCTGGTAGACGGCCTCGCTCAGATCGGCGCGTGTGACCGTCTTTCCTGTCATGCTTCGACCCCCCCGGCGATTCGACGCTTGCGGCGTATCTCTATGATCCCGCACGCTAATCGGCGCCGTACCCCGGGTCAACCGCGGCTCTTGGGATCGGGCTGCGAAAACGAATCCGATCCGTTCGGGTTGCGCGGACAGGGGCGCTCACCAGCGGATGAGCGCGGCGCCCCAGGTGAAGCCGCCGCCGATCGCCTCGATCATGACGAGGTCCCCCTCGCGGATGCGCCCGTCCTTGCGGGCGACGTCGAGGGCGAGCGGGATCGAGGCCGCCGAGGTGTTGCCGTGCCGGTCGACCGTCAGCACCACCTTCTCGCGCGCGATCCCGATCTTGTCGGCCGAGGCCTCGATGATGCGGCGGTTGGCCTGATGGGGCACGAACCAGTCGAGGTCGTCGACGGTGATGCCGGCACGCCGGAACGCGTCCTCGATCACGTCGGTGACCGACCCCACCGCGAAGCGGAACACCTCCCGGCCCTCCATGCGCAGGCGGCCGGTCGTGCCCGTCGTGCCCGGCCCGCCATCGACGTAGAGCTTCGAGCGGTGGCGGCCGTCCGAGCGCAGGCTCGTGCTCAGCACGCCCCGGTCCGCGTTGGAGCCGGCGCCCTCGCGCGCCTCCAGCACGATGGCGCCGGCGCCGTCCCCAAACAGGACGCAGGTGGTCCGGTCCTCCCAGTCGAGGATGCGCGAGAAGGTCTCGGCGCCGACCACGAGGGCGCGCCGGGCGGCCCCCGTCGTCAGGAACTTGTCGGCGGTCGTGACGGCGTAGACGAAGCCGGCGCAGACCGCCTGCAGGTCGAAGGCCGCGCCCTGATGGATGCCGAGGCCCGCCTGGATCTGCGTGGCGGTGGAGGGAAAGGTGTGGTCGGGCGTCGAGGTCGCGCAGATGACGAGGTCGATGTCCTCGGGCCCCAATCCGGCCTCGGCGAGTGCGGCCTGTGCCGCCCGGATGCCGAGGACCGAGGTGCTCTCGCTCTCGTCCGCGAGGTGGCGCTGCCGGATCCCGGTGCGCTGGACGATCCACTCGTCGGAGGTCTCGACGCGCTGCGCGAGCTCGTCGTTCGTGACGGCGCGTGCCGGGAGGGCCGAGCCGCAGCCGACGATGACGGAACGCAGGGCTACCATGAGGATCCTTCTCCCGCCGGCCTCATGCGGAGACCACGGCGGGCGTCTGGTCGAGCATGTCGCGGATCGTGCGCATGAGATCGTGGCGGGCCATGTCGTGGGCAAGGTCGATGGCCGCTGCGAAGCCCTGTGCGTTCTCCGAGCCGTGGCTCTTGATGACGATGCCCTCGAGCCCGAGGAACACGCCGCCATTGGCGCGGCTCGGGTTCATCTTCTCGCGAAGGGCCTGGAACGCGCGGCGGGCGAAGAGGTATCCGATCTTGGCCGACAGGGTGCGGCTCATGGCCGAGCGCAGGTAGGAGCCGATCTGCTTGGCGGTGCCCTCCGCCGTCTTCAGGGCGATGTTGCCCGTGAAGCCCTCCGTCACCACGACGTCGACGGTGCCGCGGCCGAGATCCGTGCCCTCGACGAAGCCGTGATAGGCGAAGTTCGGCAAGTCCATCTCGCGCAGGAGGCGCGCCGCTTCCTTCACCGCCTCGTTGCCCTTCATCTCCTCGGTGCCGACATTGAGGAGGCCCACCGTCGGCCGGTCGAGGTCGAACACGATGCGGGCCATGGCCGCGCCCATCACCGCCATCTCGACGAGGTGCTCGGCGTCCGTGCCGATCGTCGCGCCCACGTCGAGCACCACGCTTTCGCCGCGGATCGTCGGCCACAGGCAGGCGATGGCCGGGCGCTCGATGCCGGACATCGTCTTGAGGCAGATCTTCGACATCGCCATCAGCGCGCCCGTGTTGCCCGCCGAGACGCAGGCATCGGCCTGCCCGTCGCGCACCGCCTGGATCGCCTGCCACATCGAGGATTTGCCGCGCCCCTGGCGCACGGCCTGGGAGGGCTTGTCGTCCATCGCCACCGCGACCGAGGTGTGGCGGATCTCGACGGCGCCCTTCAGGCGCGGCTCGGCCTCGACGAGGGGCCGCAGGACGGCCTCGTCGCCGAACATGAGGAAGGTCGTCTCGGGATGGCGCTCCCGGGCGATGGCCGCACCCGGCACGACGGTCGACGGCCCGTGATCGCCGCCCATGGCGTCGAGCGAGATGCACACGCGTTGTGACATGGGTGTTGTGTCGCGGCCTCGTGCGGAGGGCTGCCGGGTCGCGGGGGCTCGCTCTGTTCGAGGGGACCGCCCGGCGCCGCGGAAAATAGCGATCCGGGCCGGGCGGGCAAACGAAATCTGAGTCCGGGCGGATTCGGCGCCCTATTCCCCGCCCGGCTGGCCATCCCGCAGCCGGGCGAGAGCGGCGAAGGGCTTCTCCTCCTCGCCCTCCCGCAATTCCTCGAAGGCAATGCCGGGCTTGCGCGGATACGGGTCGAGGCCGAGCGCCAGGAACTCGGCGGTGAGCGCGCCGAAATCGATGCGGCCGTTCACGATCGGATCGGGCAATTCGGCATCCTCTGCGTCGGTGCCGACGAGCTGATCGGCGTTGGTGAAGTCGACCTCGACCGGTTCGCTGACCTTCGCCTCGAACGGGTCGAGGCTCACCGTGCAGACCTGCGTCACGCAGGCCTCGACGGTCCCGGTGACGCGGAGCTGGCTTAGCGAGCCGTCGAGATCGAACCGGCCGACGAGATCGCGGATCGCGGGGATGCCGAAATCCCGGGCGAGCGCGTCGCACTCGGCCTGCGTGGCCTCGACGGTGACCGTGCCGCGCCCCTGCGGCAGGCGCTCGACGTTGACGGAGCGGGTGAGCGGGCCGCCCTCGTGCCGGTACATCTCGCTACGGGTCATGCTGCATCTCCGAACGCATCCGGATCGGGAAAGGGCGGGGCGGCGAGGATGGCGTCGAGATCGGTCCGCGCCAGCCCCGCATTGGCGGCCCGGACATAGGCCGCGAGCCCGGCCGCGGCCCCGGGCTCCTCGCGGCCCAGGACGTTGCGGGCGAGCGCCGCCGCCAGGGCGGCCTGATCGTCCGCGTCGAGGGCGGCGTCGTAGCCGGCGGCGCGCCCGTAGAAGGCGGCACCGAGCTTCTTCATGCGCTTGGGCACCCCGAAATCCCCGACGCCGAGCTCCCGCAGCGACGCATCGAGCTGCAGGAAGACCGAGTTCACGAGATCCTGCGCCACGTCCGCGGCCGGGGGCGGCAGCGCGTTGAGCCTACGCAGGACGAGGATGACGTGCAGGCTCAGGCACTCGAAGCGGCCCTCCACCGTATCGGGCACGCCGAGCCGCGCGTAGAGCCCCACCTGCCGCGACGCCTCGTTGACGCGGGCGTGCAGCTGCCGGATCGTCGCGCGGCGATCATCCCCGCGGCGGAAGAAGCGGGCGATCATCGGGCGCCCCCATGCCTCTGCGCGAAGGCTTTGGGGTGTGGCCGAGCTTGCCTTGTCAAAACCATAACCCCGCGGTACGGCAACCCACGGCCAAGGCGCAAGCGTTCATCGGGCACAGGCCCGGAGCCCGCATCCGTGTCCGGGTTGCCAACAGTCTCAAGGGGGGCCGATGTCGCGCCGTCTCGTCTCGTCGCTCGCTCGTCTCGCCGTGGTCGGGCTCCTCGCCACCGGCGTCTCCGGCTGCATCGGCGAGGATCTTCGGCACGGCTACCCGATCGATCAGGCGGCCGTCGCGTCGATCAAGCCCGGCGCGAGCCCGGAGCAGGTCCTGCAGATCCTCGGGTCGCCCTCGACGGTCTCCACGGTCGGCAACAAGTCCTGGTACTACATCTCCCAGAACACCCGCCGCACGGTGATGTTCCTCGGCGAGTCGGTGCAGGATCAGAAGGTGGTCGCGGTATATTTCAGCTCCGGCTTCAAGGTGGAGCGCGTGGCCCTCTACGGCCTGCAGGACGGGCGCGTGTTCGACTTCATCGAGCGCACGACGCCGACGAGCGGCGCGGACCGCGCCTTCCTCAGCCAGCTCTTCCGCGGCCTGACGCGCTACGAGCCCTTCGGCAGCGGCAGCAGCCCCGTGCCCGGCGCCAACCGCGGCCTCTGATCGCGGTTCGGCTCGAGCCCGCCGCTGCGCGGGCTCCTCAGGCGAGAACGGGCGTCCCGGCGAGCAGCCGGGCGATCTGGCCCGGCTCCTCGAACAGATGGTCGGGACCGGTGGCGGCGAGCGCATCGGCCCGCGTGTAACCCCAGGCCACGGCACCGAAGGCGCATCCGGCCGCGCGGGCGGCCTCCGCATCGCGGATCTCGTCGCCCACGCTGAGAACCTCCTCGGGCGCGACGCCGGAGCGGCGGATCAGCGCGGAGAGGCGCCGCGCCTTGCCGAAGAGCGAGGCGCCGCAGGCATAGGCTTCGACGAGGCCGGCAAGGTCCGCCCCGAGCACGCGGCGCACGTTCGATTCCGTGTTCGAACTGAGGATCGCGAGGCGCAGCCCGCGTCCCGCCAGCGCCGTCAGCGCGTCCGGCACGCCCGGGAACAGGCGCAGCCCGTCGATGTCGCGGGCCGCGAGCCCGTGCATGTGGCGCGCGATGGCCGGCAGCTTCCAGAGCGGCACGCCGAGATGCGCCACGATCTCGCGGGCGCCGAGCGCCCGCAGGGCCTCGACCTCGTCCTCGGCGATGCGGCTGAAGCGGTAGCGGTCCGCCACGCCGTTGATGACGGAGCAGAACCACGGAAAGCTGTCGGCGAGCGTCCCGTCGAAATCGAGGACGACGAGGCGGCAGGGCGCGGGCGGGCGCTCACGGGTCATGGCGGGGCGGGCAAGGCAGAGGGGCGAGCGGAGAGGCCGCCTCAATAGCGCAGATTCGCCACCGGGACACGCAGGCGCATCACCAGCCCGCCCGGCGCCCATTCGTGCTCCAAGCTGCCGTCGAGCTGGCCCGCGACGCTCCGCTCGGCGAGCACCGTGCCGAAGCCGCGGCGGGACGGCGCGTGGGCGATCACGGGGCCGCCCGCCTCCGCCCAGGTCAGATGATAGCTGTCGCCCTCGATGCGGCCGGTCAGCGAGACAGTGCCGTCCTCCGTCGAGAGGCCGCCGTACTTCACGGCGTTCGTCGCCTGCTCGTGCATGATCAGCGCGAGCGCGGTGGCCGCCCGCTCACCCACCGGCGCGTCGTCCCCGCCGATCGCCACGCGCGCGCGGCCCGCCTGCATGTAGGCCGCCATGATGAGCCGCATCAGGCCGAGCAGCGTCTCGCCCTCGACGGTGGGGGCGCTCTCCGGCGAGTGGGGCCGCACGTATTCATGGGCCTGCGCGAGGGCCGTCAGCCGCTCGCGGAAGGCCTCGACGAAGGGGCGCGCCTCGGGGTCGCTGCGCGCGGTCAGGGCCGCGATGCCGCCCACCACCGCGAAGATGTTCTTGATGCGGTGCGACAATTCCCGGATCAGGAGGTCGCGGGCCTCCTCGGCGCGCTTGCGCTCCCGGAGGTCGCGGGTCACCGTCGCGTAGCCGACCTCACGGCCGGCCGCGTCGCGCACGGGGAAGATGTTGTAGAGGACGGCGATCCCCTCGCCCGTGCCGAAATGGCGGAAGGCGAGTTCCCCCTCCCACCAGCCGTCGCGGCGCACGGTCGGCAGCACCACCTCGTCGAGGATGCGCTGGCTCGCCGGCATGAAATAATCCGCGATCCGGGTCTCGCGGGCGGCGGCGAGGTCGCCGAGCCCGACGAGGCGGAGCGCCGCCTCGTTGAGGTGAACGATCCGCCCCTCCGCATCGGCGACGCCGATGAAATCCTTGGACGTCTCGACGACGGCGGCGAGCTTGCGCGCCTCGGTCTCCGCGCGCTTCAGGTCCTCGATATCGGTGCAGGTGCCGAACCAGCGCTCGATCCGGCCGCTCGCGTCGCGGATGGGCATCGCCCGGCCGAGCGTCCAGCGATATGCGCCCGTATGGTGGCGCAGCCGGTACTCGATCTCGTAGGGCTCGCCGGTGGCGAGCGAGTGACGCCAGCGCGACCAGGCCCGGTCCTGATCGTCCGGGTGGAACATGCCGTTCCAGCCCTCGCCATCCGTCGAGCCGTAGGGCACCCCGGTGAACTCGTACCAGCGGTCGTTGTAATAATCGTGGAACCCGTCGGGCAGCGTGGTCCAGACCATCTGCGGCATCGCCGCGGTCATCACGCGGAACCGCCGCTCGCTCGCTTCGAGCTCCGCCTCGCGGGCGGTGATCGTCGCGAGATTCTGCCGGTGAGCGAGGAGCGCCGTGATCTGCCGAGCGAGCGCGCACAGGGTCTCGCTCTGCGCAGGCGAGAGGCCCTGAGGCCGCGGCTCATGGTCGAGGACGCACAGGCTGCCAAGCGGCAGGCCGGAGGGCCCGCGGATGACGGCACCCGCGTAGAACCGCAGGAAGGGCTCGCCCGTCACGAGCGGGTTCTCGCGGGTCCGCCGGTCCGCGGTGAGGTCCGGCACGACGAGGAGGGCCTCCTCGCGGATCGCGTGCGCGCAGATCGACCGGTCGAGGGGGGTCTCGGCGCAGCCGAACCCGATCTCGGCCTTGAACCATTGCCGCTCCTCGTCCACGAAGCTCACGAGGGCCGAGGGCGCCTCGCAGACGAGGGCCGCGATCCGGATCAGGTCGTCGTAGGCGGCGTCCTGCGGGGTGTCGAGGACGTGCAGGGCGCGCAGGTCCGCGAGCCGCTCGGCCTCGGACCAGGCCGGCTGGGCCACGTCGCCCGGCAATTCGGACGTCAATTGAGCTGATCCTTCTCCACACGCCGAGAGATAGTCAGCGTGCCCGCCCGGGAACAGGACAAAGACCACCGATCCGGTCGAAAGCCGCAAAAAAGTACGGCTGCCGCGGCGGGAGATCCCGGATCGCAGCAACCTTGCAAGTCAAGGCCGCGACATTCCGCGGCCAGATCAGGTTCTGTCTAAAAATACACAGTTGAGTCAGGGCGCCCGCGCCGAATCGGCGCCGGCATGGGAGCCGGCGCCGGGGCAGGGTTACGCGTCCTCGGCGCAGGCTGGTGCCTGCCGATCCTCAGGCGGCCTTCGAATCCGCGAGCGTCGGATAGTCGATGTAGCCTTCCGGCCCCTGCGAGTACCACGTCTTCGCGACGTCCTTGTTCAGGGGAGCGTCCTCGGCGATCCGGCGGGGCAGGTCGGGGTTGGCGATGAAGGTCCGGCCGAAGGCGACCGCGTCGGCGACGCCCTCGTCGAGGGCGGCCTGGGCGGACCGGCCGTCGTAATCCGAGTTGAGGATCAGGGGGCCTCCGAAGGCGCGCTTGATCGTCGGCGCGACGGGGGGACGATTGGCCTTGCCGAAGGTGCCGTTGGGGCCGGGCTCGCGCAGTTCCAGGAAGGCGATACCGATGCGCCCCAGGGCCTCAGCGGCGGCGCCGAACAGGGCCTCCGGGTTCGAATCGTCAACGCCCTGGCTGTCGCCGTTCGGGGAGAGGCGCACGCCCGTGCGCTCCTTGCCGGCGACGCCGACGACTGCGCGCGTCACCTCGGTAAGCAGCCGGATCCGGTTCTCGACCGGGCCGCCATACGCATCGTCCCGGAAGTTCGAGCCGTCGCGCAGGAACTGGTCGGGCAGGTAGCCGTTCGCGGCGTGGATCTGCACGCCGTCGAACCCGGCGGCGAGCGCGTTGCGGGTCGCGCGCTCGTAGTCGGCGAGAAGCCGCGGGATCTCGTCGAGGTCGAGCGGCCGGGCCTCCGCATAGGGCTTCTTGCCGGAATAGGTGTGCGCCGCGTCCGGCGCCGTCGTCGCCGAGGCCGAGACCGGCTTCTCGCCGCCGAGGAAATCGGGATGGACGATGCGGCCCATATGCCAGAGCTGGGCGACGATGCGCCCGCCCGCCCCGTGCACCGCCGCGACCACCGGCTTCCAGGCCTCGACCTGCTCGTCCGACCAGAGGCCGGGCGCGTAGGGCCAGCCGAGACCCTCCTGGCTGATGCCAGTCGCCTCCGAGATGATGAGGCCGGCGCCGGCGCGCTGGGCGTAATACTCGGCCATGATCGGCGTCGGCACATGGGTGCGCGTGGCGCGGCCGCGGGTGAGCGGGGCCATCAGGATGCGGTTCGGCGCATCGATGGCGCCGAGTCGGATCGGATCGAACAAGGAAGGCATCGCGTCTCTCAAGGACGCTGTTCGGCCGCGCACGTACGCCGCGGCTCGGTCAACCGGGACCGCACAGGTCACCGGGTGCGGGATACGTGGGCACTTCGCTGCACTGCACCAGAGTTGTGCCGGCACCGACGGTGCGCTCGCGCACATGGGGTCCACGAGCGAGGGCGCGGTGCGGCGCCCGCCGGGTCAAAGCCTCGCGACCGCGATCGTGTTGCCCTGCGTGAGCGCGAAGCGGATGCCGGCCCGGCGCAGCGCCGCGATCGCGACGTGCCGGGTGCGGGCGGAGGACGTGTCCGCGTTCTCCTCCAGCCGCCGGATGCTGGAGAAGGACAGGCCGCTCGCTTTCGCGAGATCCGTCATGGACCAGTCGAGCAGGGCGCGGGCCGCGCGCAGGTGCCAGCCGGCGACGGACAATTCGAGCGCCCTGGCGAGGCCGCCCGTCGCCGGCCCCACCGCCATGCGCTCCGGACCGGTGAAGGCCGACCACGCCTCGGTCCCCCCGCTTGCGTCGAGGATCGGCGCGAAGGTGCCGCGATAGCGGACGCGCTCGCCGTCGGCGCGGATCTGCGTGTAGAGGTAGGTGAAGGGCTTCGTCCCCGCCCAGGATTGCATCAGCTCTCCCCGCCAGAAGCCGTGCTCCTCGCGCGGGATCGCGCAGAGCCAGTTCTCGTTGAAATCCTCCCGACGCTTGCCGGTGAGGGCGAGAAGCTCGGGCGGATAGGGATCGAACGGGCTCATCGGGATGTGCGAGAAGTAGGATCCGGTCTCCCGGAACAGGCTCAGGCGGCGCCCCGCGTCGATCGCGCGGGCTTGGTCGAGCCGCTCGCGCTCCGTCACGTCGACGAGGAGCCCGGCCGCGCCGATCGGGCGGCCGTCCAGGGCGTGATGGATCTCGCTGTGGCCGAGCATCGTGCGCTGCGCGCCATTGGGGCGGATGATGCGGAAGCGGCGGTCGCCGAGGACGCCGTAGCGCATCTCGTTCCAGGCGAGCGCGACGGAGGCCCGGTCCGCCGGATGGACGCAGGCGAGGAAGGTCTCGATCCCGGGACGCACGATCCCGGGCTCCAGGCCGAGGAGCCCGTACAGGCCGAGGGACCAGACCTGCTCGCCGGTCGCGAAGGTCCAGCCCCAGTTCCCCGTCAGCCCGAAGCTCTCGACCCGGCGCAGCATCTCCCGCGAGGAATGGGCGAGGCGGGCGGCCGAGGGACGAAGCCCGCCGTTCCAGTCATCGTCCCGATCCTTCATGGGGCCATCAGTTCCGCGAACGAATTCCGACGCTGCCGCGAGCGTCGTCGCGCGGTTCGGCGGCTCGAAGACGACGCGACATGCCTGACGCCGGGACCGCGGCTGCGGCTTTCACGCAGGCGCAGCGCGCCGCCCGAGCGGCCCCCTACACGTAATCTATGTTAAAACGAGTCCGCAAATGCGCGATAACGCAACCCGGCGAACGGGTTGCGCTCTGGTCACGATGAGTTGACGTAAAAAATCCGCGCCCGCTCCCGGAGCGGACGCGGATCGTCAGGGCGGATCTCCGGCGTCGACCGGGCTCGCCCGTGCTCAGCTGTGCGCGAGGACGGCGAGCAGGAGCAGGGCGATGATGTTGGTGATCTTGATCGCCGGGTTCACGGCGGGACCGGCCGTGTCCTTGTAGGGGTCGCCGACCGTGTCGCCCGTCACCGCCGCCTTGTGGGCCTCGGAGCCCTTGCCGCCGTGGTGGCCATCCTCGATGTACTTCTTGGCATTGTCCCAGGCGCCGCCGCCCGAGGTCATCGAGATGGCGACGTAGAGGCCCGTGATGATGACGCCGAGGAGCATCGCGCCGACCGTGGCGAAGGCCTGCGCCTTGCCCGCGATGGCCTGGATGACGAAGAACAGGACGATCGGCGAGAGCACGGGGAGGAGCGAGGGGACGATCATCTCCTTGATGGCCGCCCGCGTCAGCATGTCGACGGCGCGGCCGTAATCGGGCCTGTCGCGCCCCTCCATGATGCCGGGCTTCTCGCGGAACTGGCGGCGCACCTCCTCGACGACCGCGCCCGCCGCGCGGCCCACCGCCGTCATGGCGATGCCGCCGAACAGGTAGGGGATGAGGCCGCCGAGCAGCAGGCCGACGACGACGTAGGGGTTCGAGAGCGAGAAATCGACCGTGAGACCCTGGAAGAAGCGGTACTGGGTCGGGCTCGCATTGGCGATGAAGTAGTTGAGGTCCGACGTGTAGGCGGCGAACAGCACCAGGGCGCCGAGACCGGCCGAGCCGATCGCGTAGCCCTTGGTGACCGCCTTGGTGGTGTTGCCGACGGCGTCGAGGGCGTCCGTCGACTTGCGGACCTCGGCCGGCAGCCCCGCCATCTCGGCGATGCCGCCCGCGTTGTCGGTGACCGGGCCGAACGCGTCGAGGGCGACGATGAAGCCGGCGAGCGCCAGCATCGCGGTGACCGCGATGGCGATGCCGAACAGCCCCGCCAGCGCGTAGGTGGCGATGATGCCGGCGACGATGACGAGGGCCGGCAGGGCCGTCGATTCGAGGGAGATGGCGAGGCCCTGGATCACGTTGGTGCCGTGCCCGGTCACCGACGAATCGGCGATGGATTTGACGGGCCGGAAGTTCGTGCCGGTGTAGTATTCGGTGATCACGACGATGAGCGCCGTGATGACGAGGCCGATCACCGCGCAGCCGAGCAGGCCGCCGGAGGTGAAGGTCTGTCCGGTGCTCGTCTTGAACTCGGCGCCGAGGCCGCCGAACAGGGAGACGTTGACCGCGGCGATGGCCCCGATCGAGAGCACGCCGGCGGCGATCAGCCCCTTGTACAGCGCCCCCATGATCGACTGGTTCGCGCCGAGGCGCACCGCGTAGGTGCCGGCGATCGAGGTGAGGATGCAGGCCGAGCCGATGGCCAGCGGGTAGAGCATCATCGCCTCGAGGACGTTGCGCCCGCCCACATCGGTCTGGCCCGCGAAGAAGATCGCCGCGAGCACCATCGTGGCGACCACGGTGACGGCGTAGGTCTCGAACAGGTCGGCCGCCATGCCGGCACAATCGCCGACATTGTCGCCGACATTGTCCGCGATCGTGGCGGGGTTGCGCGGGTCATCCTCCGGAATGCCGGCCTCGACCTTGCCGACGAGATCGCCGCCGACATCCGCGCCCTTCGTGAAGATGCCGCCGCCGAGGCGGGCGAAGATGGAGATCAAGGAGGCGCCGAAGCCGAGCGCGACCAGCGCGTCGATCACCTCGCGACTCGCGGGCGCGAGGCCGGCGAAGCGCGTCAGGTAGGTGTAGTAGAGCGCGACCCCGAGGAGCGCGAGGCCGGCCACCAGCATGCCCGTGACCGCACCGGACTTGAAGGCGACCTCAAGCCCGCCGCCGAGCGAGGTCGAGGCGGCCTGCGCGGTGCGGACGTTGGCGCGTACCGACACGTTCATGCCGATGAAGCCCGCGACGCCCGACAGCACGGCCCCGATGAGGAAGCCGATCGCCACCTTGATCCCCAGGAAGAAGGCGAGCGCCACGAACAGGATGACGCCGACGATGCCGATGGTCATGTACTGGCGGCGGAGATAGGCCTGCGCGCCCTCGGCGATCGCCCCCGCGATCTCCTGCATGCGCTGCGTCCCGGCGTCTCGTTTCATCACGTCGTTGATCGTGACGATTCCGTAGGCGACGGCGCAGAGCCCGCCCAGGATGATCAGCAGCAATGCGGTCATTCATCCGTCCTTGAATTATGATGCCAGGCGTTGGCTTGTTTCGCCGAGCTCGGCCGGGACGGCCATGGGACGTGGCGCTCGGGTCGTGCCCTTCCTCCCCGGAAGTGCGTGCCCT
Organism: Methylobacterium segetis; assembly: GCF_004348265.1. Taxonomy (GTDB): domain Bacteria; phylum Pseudomonadota; class Alphaproteobacteria; order Rhizobiales; family Beijerinckiaceae; genus Methylobacterium; species Methylobacterium segetis. The sequence goes on along the minus strand of NZ_SMNT01000002.1, from coordinate 72,229 downwards.
GATTGCCAAACTTCGCGGCGGAGCGCAAACAGCGCGTACCGTTTCGAACAGCCGATATTGTTGCGCTGCAAAATTATTCAGTATCCGTGCCACCTGCATTATAGCCGTGCGCCCCGCCCCGTCCCGGCGCTCCGGTGCCGCCGCGCCCGACCTCACGAATTCCGATTGCCGGGCGACTCGGCGATGTTAATCAGAGGTTGCAAAGGCGTCAGGGCACAGAGGCAGGGGACACGGGATGAGTGCCGATCAGGTCGCGCGGCTCGCCGCCACGATCGAGACGTTGACGAAGGCCGTCCAGTTCCTGCTCGCGGAACGGGTCAGCGACCAGCCCGAGGATGTCCGCGAGGACCTGATCACGCTCCTGCAACGCTCGTTCTCGGCGCCCGCACCGCGCTCGGCCTCGCCGGCCAGCCGTGTCTCGCAGGGCGACCTCGCCCTCTGGATGCCGTCGGTGGCCGCCGAGCTGATGGACGATGTCCGGGCGCAGCTCGGCCTCGCGCCCCAGGGCCTGCCGAAAGCGCCCGTTCGGGACAGGTGAGATCGGGCAGGCCTCGCGCGGCCCGCCCTCAGCGGAAGTGGCTGAACGAGCCGGCGGCGAAGCTGCGCGAGGCGCCCTCGGCGGTCGTGAAGCGCGGCGATCCCTCCCCCGCCACGACCTCGCCGATCACGGCGACGGGCACGCCAGCGGCCGCGGCTTCGGCGCGGAAGGCCTCGGTCGCCTCCGGCGGCACCGTGCAGAGGATCTCGTAATCGTCCCCGCCGGTCAGCGCCGTGTCGAGGAGCGCGGCGTCGCCCGCGATGGCCGCGCGCGCGGCGGCGGAGAGCGGGACGGACGGGACGGCGATCTCGGCCCGCCTGCCCTCCCCCCCGCCCATCATCTTGGCGAGATCGCCCGCGAGCCCGTCCGAGACGTCCATCGCCGCGCTGGCGTAACGGCGCAGCAGGGGCGCGAGGGGCAGGCGCGGGCGCGGATGCAGGTAGCGGTCGAGGAGGTGCCCGCGCTCATCCGCATCGAGCCCGGCCGCCCAGGCTGCCGCCGGCCGCAGGCGCAGCGCGAGGCCGAGCGCCGCGTCGCCGATCGTCCCGCTGACGCAGACCCGGTCTCCGATGCGGGCCGCCTGCCGGCGCACCATGCGGCCGGCCGGCACCTCGCCGAGCGCGGTGACCCCGATGAAGGCCGCCCCCGGGGAGCGGACCGTGTCGCCGCCGAGCAGCGCGCAGCCGAATGCGGCCGCGGCTTCCGCGAGGCCCGCGCTGAAACCCGCGAGCCAGGCCTCGGTCCAGTCGTCCGGCAGGCCGAGCTGGAGGAGATAGGCCCGGGGCTGCGCGCCCTTGGCGGCGAGATCCGACAGGTTCACGCCGAGCGCCTTGCGGGCGATCGAGGCCGGCGGATCCTCGGGGAAGTAGTGGATGCCGGCCACGAGGGCGTCGGCGGTGAGGACGAGGTCGTGGCCCGGGCGCGGCGTCAGGCTCGCGGCGTCGTCGCGCAGCCCGTCGGCGCCCTCGCCCGCGAGCGGCGCGAAGTAGCGCGCGATGAGCGCGTCCTCGCCGGGCCGCTCCCCGCTCACCCGCGCTTCGCGTCGGCGAGCTCGTCGCCCCGGGTGCCGCGCGCCACCTTGTCGAGCACGGCGTTCACGAGGCCAGGCTCGTCGCCGGCGTAGAAGCTGTGGGCGACGTCCACATATTCCGAGATCGCGGCGCGGGCCGGCACGTCGCGCCGGAACATCAGCTCGTAGGTCCCCGCGCGCAGGATCGCGCGCAGCACCGCCTCGATCCGCTTCAGCGGCCAGCCCTGCGTGAGCGCGCGGTCGATCTGCGGGTCGATCGCCCGCTGCTCCTCGACGACGCCGCGCAGCAGGTCGCGGAAGAAGGCGGGCTCGGCGGGCGGATGGGCGACGCCGTCCACCTCCTGGCCGATCCAGAACACCTCGAATTCGGCGAGCGCCTCCAGGACGCCCTTGCCGGAGATCTCCATGTCGTAGAGGGCCTGCACCACGGCGAGCCGCGCCCCGCTGCGCTCAGCGAGCTTGATGTCTCGTTCGTTCGTCATCGCTCGGCCCCTCCCACAGAGCCGGCCTCGGCCGCACGCTTCAGGGCGAGGACGGCGAGCGCCGCCTCGGCCGCGCCGCCACCCTTGTTCATCTCTCCGACGCGGGCCCGCGCCAGCGCCTGCGCCTCGTTCTCCACCGTCAGGATGCCGTTCCCGAGGGGCAGCCGCAGCGCGACCGAGAGGTCCATGAGCGCGCGCGCGCTCTCGCCCGCCACGATGTCGTAATGGCCCGTCTCGCCGCGGATCACGCAGCCGAGGGCGACGACCCCGTCATAGGGCTCGCCCGAGCGCTCGGCGGCCTCGACGAGGATCGCGACCGTTCCCGGGATCTCCAGGGCTCCCGGCACCGTCACCGTGACCGCGCGGGCGCCCGCCGCCTCGATCGCGGCGAGGGCTCCCGCGAGAAGCTCGTCGGCGAGGTGATCGTAGAACCGGGCCTCGACCACGAGGATGCGCGCGTCGCGCAGCGACGGCGCGGGTCCGACCTCGGGACGCGGTGTGTTCGTCGTCGAAACCATCTCAGCCTTCGTCGATGAGGCAGTGACCCCACGCCCGGCTCCCGGTCGGGAGGGACGGGTCGGCGGCGGGTGGCGAGCGATAGACCGAAGGCCGCCCCTCCACAAGCGGCGGCGGCCGTGCGCGGAATGCGGGGCTCAGGGGGCCACGGCCTCGGCCCGGCTCTCGGCGAGCCGCGCCGCGTAGCGGGCGATGAGGTCGACCTCGAGGTTGAGCCGGTCGCCCTCGCGCCGCTCGCCCCAGGTGGTGACGGCCAGCGTGTGCGGGATGAGGAGGACCGAGAAGAGGTCGCCCTCGACGGCGTTCACGGTGAGCGAGGTCCCGTCGAGGCAGACCGATCCCTTCTGCGCGATGAAGCGGGCGAGGTGATGGGGTGCCCGCAGGGTGAAGCGCTCGCTCGCGCCCCAATCCCCCTCCCCGCCCGTGACGGGGTCGCGGGCGACGATCTCGGCGAGCCCGTCGACGTGGCCGGTGACGAGGTGGCCGCCGAGCTCGTCGCCGATCTTCAGGGAGCGCTCCAGGTTGATCCGCGTGCCCTCCCGCCAGAGACCGACGGTGGTGCGGGCCAGGGTCTCGGCCGCCGCGTCGACAGCAAAGACGGCCCCCCCGTCCACGGCCTCGACCGTCACGGCCGTCAGGCAGGGACCCGAGCAGGCGATCGAGGCGCCGATCGCGATGCCGGCGGGGTCGTAGGCCGAGCGGATCTCCAGCCGGCGCAGGCGCTCGTCGCCCGAGACCTTCAGGACCGTGCCGATATCGGTGACGAGGCCGGTGAACATGGCGGGCTCCGCTCGTAGATGACGGCGCGGTCGAGGCCGAATTGCCGCTCCTCGACCCTTGGGAGGCGGCCGCTCGCGAGGAGCGCGCCGAGACGTGGTCCGACGGCCCGCAGGCCGCCGCGGGGGCCGAGCTCGACCGGCCCGGTGATCAGGGTGCAGGCGTCGATGAGGTCGTGCCCCGCGAGCGTGTCCGCAAGGAGCGGGCCGCCCTCGCTGCAGATGCGGGTGATGCCCCGCTGCGCCAGGGCCTCCAGGGCCGCGCGCAGATCGACGCGCCCCCCCGCCTCGGCGCGGACGCAGACGACCTCGACGCCGAAGGTCTGGAGGGTGCGCTTGGCATGGGCGGGGGCGCTGCGCGTCGTGACGACGAGGGTCGGCACGTCCCGGGCGCTGCGAACCAGCCCGCTCGACGGCTGCAGGCGCAGATGCGAATCGAGGATCACCCGCAGCGGGGAACGCCCGGCGAGGCCGGGCAGGCGTACCGTCAGGGAGGGATCGTCGGCCCGTGCCGTGCCGATGCCGATCATGATCGCGTCCGCGTGGGCGCGCCACAGGTGCACGGCCCCGTCGGCGACCGCGCCGGTGATGCGCAGGCGCTCGTTCCCCGAGGCGGCCGCGAAACCGTCCCGGGTGCGGGCGAGCTTGAGGCTGACGGCGGGCCGCCCCTCGGTCACCCGCGTGACATGCCCAATGTGATCGCCGAAGGCCCGGTCCCGCAGGATTCCCGTGGTCAGCGCGATCCCGGCCGCTTCGAGGAGCGCGTGGCCGCGTCCCGCCACGCGCGGATCGGGATCCTCGATCGCGGTGACGACCCGGGTAATCCCGGAGGCCACGATCGCCTCGGTGCAGGGCGGCGTCCGGCCGTGATGGGAGCAGGGTTCGAGGGTGACGTAGAGCGTCGCGCCGCGCGCCGCATCGCCGGCCATGGCGAGCGCGAGCGGCTCGGCATGCGGGCGCCCGCCCGGCGCCGTCACGCCCTCACCGACGATGCGCTCCGCGCCGGGCGGCCCGGCCACGACGACGGCGCCGACCGAGGGGTTCGGCCAGGTGCGCCCGAGGTTGCGCTGCCCGAGGGCGAGGGCAAGGCGCATGAAGCGGCGGTCGGTCTCGCTCACGGGCGCGCCCGCGCCCCTCGTCGAGGACGCGCAGGCGCGGCGCCGGCCGGCGCCTCCGAGGCCTCGCCGAGCGTGTCGAGCAGCGCCTCGAAATCCTTGGCCTCGCGGAAGTTCTTGTAGACGGAGGCGAAGCGCACATAGGCCACGTCGTCGAGGCCCTTCAGCCCCTCCATCACCAATTCGCCGATGGCCTCGCTGGCGATCTCCGCCTCGCCGCCGCTCTCGAGCTGGCGGGTGATGCCGCTCACCAGTCGCTCGATCCGCTCCGGATCGACGGGCCGCTTGCGCAATGCCACGTCGATCGAGCGCTGGAGCTTGTCGCGGTCGAAGGGCACGCGCTTGCCCGAGCGCTTGAGCACCACGAGCTCGCGCAGCTGCACCCGCTCGAAGGTGGTGAAGCGGCCGGCGCAATCGGGGCAGACGCGGCGGCGGCGGATCGCGGCGCCGTCCTCGCTCGGGCGCGAATCCTTCACCTGCGTGTCGGAGCCGCCGCAATAGGGACAGCGCATCGGGCGCTCAAACCTCGCGTGATCGAACGGAAACGGCCGCGGAGCGCAGAGCCCGCGGCCGTTCCTTACCGTGGTGCAGGCACGGCCGGAAGCGTCTTCCGGCCGGTCCGATCGCCTCAGCCGTAGATCGGGAAGCGGCGGGTCAGCTCGTGCACCTTGCCCTTGACGCGGGCCTCGACCTCGGGGTCGCCGGCCTCGCCCTTGGCCGCCACGCCGTCGAGCACCTCGACGATCAGGCCGCCGATCTGCTTGAACTCGGCCACGCCGAAGCCGCGCGAGGTGCCGGCCGGGGTGCCCAGGCGGATGCCCGAGGTGATGGTCGGCTTCTGCGGGTCGAACGGCACGCCGTTCTTGTTGCAGGTGATGTGGGCGCGGGACAGCGCGGCCTCGGCCGCCTTGCCGGTGAGGCCCTTCGGCTGCAGGTCGACCAGCATCAGGTGGTTGTCGGTGCCGCCGGAGGTGATGGCGTAGCCGCCCGAGATGATGGTGTCGGCGAGCGCCTTGGCGTTCTCGATGACCTGCTTGGCGTAGATCTTGAACTCGGGCTTCAGGGCCTCGCCGAAGGCGACCGCCTTGCCAGCGATGACGTGCATGAGCGGGCCGCCCTGCAGGCCGGGGAAGATGGCCGAGTTGAACTTCTTGGCGAGCGCCTCGTCGTTCGTGAGGATCATGCCGCCGCGCGGGCCGCGAAGGGTCTTGTGGGTCGTCGTGGTGGCGACGTGGGCGTGCGGGAACGGCGACGGGTGGACGCCGGCCGCGACGAGGCCCGCGAAATGCGCCATGTCGACGAAGAAGTAGGCGCCGACCGCGTCGGCGATCTCACGGAACTTCGCGAAGTCCCAGTGGCGCGGATAGCCCGAGCCGCCCGCGATGATGACCTTGGGCTTGTGCTCGTGGGCGAGGCGCTCGACCTGCTCCATGTCGATGCGCTGGTCGTCGCGGCGCACGGTGTAGGAGACGGGCTTGAACCACTTGCCCGAGACGTTCGGGGGCGCGCCGTGCGTCAGGTGGCCGCCGGCCGCGAGGTCGAGCCCCATGAAGGTGTCGCCGGGCTGCATCAGGGCCATGAACACGCCCTGGTTCGCCTGCGAGCCCGAATTCGGCTGCACGTTGGCGAAGCCGCAATTGAACAGGCGCTTGGCGCGCTCGATCGCGAGCTCCTCGGCGATGTCGACGAACTGGCAGCCGCCATAGTAGCGGCGGCCCGGATAGCCCTCCGCGTACTTGTTCGTGAGCACCGAGCCCTGCGCTTCGAGCACCGCGCGGGAGACGATGTTCTCCGAGGCGATCAGCTCGATCTCGTCCTGCTGACGGCCGAGTTCCTGCTCGACGGCCTTGGCGATCTCCGGATCGGCCTCGGCCAGAGAGGCGGCGAAGAACGTGTTCGTGAAATGCTTGTCGGCAGCGGTACCGGCGCTCATGAGATGGCCTCTTGTCTTATGCTCGGGTGACGACCCGGTTGACCCGTCGGCGTGCACGGGCGGGCGTTCAAGCAGGGAGTTCTACACGGGCTGGAATGCCAGGCCAAGCACAGGCGAATTTGCCGCCCCCTTCAAAAAAAATTGAGCATTGGGGCCCGCCATTCGAGCCTCAACAGGCCGTCAGGAATAATTGACATTTTTAGGAAAATTTGCAACAATCGACCTGCTTTCCTTGAGGAGGTCGCCAAGAATGCCTATTCATCCGACAGATCTGGAGATTAGATCGGAGTTCGCATTCCTCGAAATTCAGCTCAACATCTTAAAAATCGAAATTTTACTTAACAAGAAGGCGAACTTCAATCCTGATCAGCCGCGCGACGCGTGCGGACGTTGGTGCATTCAGGGATCAAGTCATGTAGAGGTCATCAGAAAAGATCGAACTGGCGACCCAAAAATCGATGCTAAAACTGATTTGCTGATCGATATTGTAAAAGAAGTCGTCGAAGAAGTGGGTGCCGGAAGCGGTCCTTTGTACGGTGTATATATACATACGAATTCAGCGCAACGAATCCGCGATCTCAACCTGCCTGGAATTGGTAAAGACGGTGTTGAGCAGAGTTTCAGTGCTGGAGACCTCGTCAGGTACGGGCTCAATGGAAGCATTCGAACAGATGTTATTTTGCGTGATGCAGAAGGAACCAACGGGCGTGTTCTAGCAATCTGGGACTTCAAAACAGGTAATGCGCGCCTCACAGAAGCTCGTGCTGCCGAGATTCGAGCAGCCACGGGGGTCGGCAAAGATGTGCCAATCATCGAAATTCACATCCTTCGCGGCATCAATGTGAAGCAAATCATCTCAACTCTTTATCAAAACAGAAGACGCGCCCTCCTAAACAATCCATGAATTTACGCACTTAAAATGAGACGCAAGACATGTCATACGAAGCATACATATTCTGCGATCGGGTGATCAGATCGATAACCGACTGGCAGCGCCACATCGATGACTTAGGCTTCGAAGTCCGCATCGATTCCGATCGGGACCTCCGCACATCGAAGGGACATCTTCCAGCCATCTGGCAGGATCGCGAGGTCGGCTTCGAATTCGGGCCGATCGACTGCGAAGACGTCTTCAGAACCTACGACGACTTGGATCTGGGCGGGCCGTGGCAGCATGCCTTTGCCCTTTACTGGAACACGCTGCCGGGTTTCGTGGGGGCCTGGGTGTGCGCGGCCGCTTACGCGAAAGCCGTGGGCGGCTTCGCCTTCGATCCTCAGGAGAGCGTCCTCCTGTCGCCCGACGCGGCGGTTCGCCACGCGCAGTCGGCGATCGATTCGCTGCCGTCCATCGAGGCGATGCTCGCAGCACAGCGTCGGCGCTGAACGACGACACTGAAGGGACGACGCGGCTAAGCGCCGCCCGCGATCCTGTGGCGGATCAAGGCGTCCGCGCGCACCGCGCAGGCGCTTCGAGCGGTGCGGTCTCGGCCGCACCGCTCGGGATGAGGCTCAGTTCTCCTCGTCGCCCGGCTCGAAGGTCTCGGGCACGGTCTGCTCGGCGCTCGCCACCGGCGTCGGTGCCGAGATCGTCGAGGGCACGTTCACGCCGTCACGCTTGTAGATGTCGTCCCGGAACTGGACGAGGCCGTCCGGGGTCGACCAGGCCGTGATGTAGGTCCAGTAGACCGGCACGGGCTGGGTCAGGCGGGCATCGACGCGCTTGCCGCTCTCGATCGCCTGCTCGACCTCGTTGCGGCCCCAGCCGGGCGTGTCCTTGAGGAGCCACGTGATGTACTCGCGCACGTTCTGCACGCGCACGCAGCCCGAGGAGATGAAGCGGAAATCGTCGCCGAACACGCCCTTCGTGTTGGTGTCGTGCATGAACACGCCATGCGGGTTCGGGATGTTGATGCGCACGATGCCCATCGAGTTGAAGTCGGCGCCCGAATCCTGGCGGTAGGTGTAGCGGGTGCCCTCGTCGGAGAACCAGTTCACGGATTTCGGCGAGACCTCGCCAGCGCCCGAGAGGATGCGGATCTTGTTGTCCGTGAGGTAGTTCGGATCCTTCTGCATCTTCGGGATCAGGTCCTTCTTCACGATGGAAGCGGGGACCGTCCAGGTCGGGTTGAAATTGATCTCGGTCGCCTTGGTGTTCATGATCGGCGACTGCCGGTCGATCTTGCCGACGCCCGCGGCGTGCAGGGTCACGACCTGCCCGTTCTCGACCGTCTGGACGAGGGCCGCCGGGATGTTCGTGATCACGAAGCGGTTGCCGAGATTGCCCGCGTAGGAGCGGAGGCGCACCACGTTGATCTCGAGCTGGCGCAGGCGCACGTCGGCGGGGACGTTCATCGCCTGCTGCGTGGCCGTGCTCATCTGGCCGGTCTGGCTGAGGCCGTGGCGGGCCTGGAAGCGCTTCACGGCGGCGGCGACGTAGGAATCGTAGACGCCCGAGGTGCCGGCCACCGGGTCGAGGTCGCCGGTGACGATCAGGCGCTGGCGGATGGCGGCGACGGCGGGGCCGCGGCCGCCGATGCGCAGGCGGTCCGCGCCCGAGACCGGACGCCAGCCGCCGCGGGCGACGATGTCCCGGTAGCGCTCGACCATCTGCTCGGTCGCCGTCACCGTCTGGGGCGACAGGATCGGGGTGAGCGAGCGCTGCACCTGCATGGCGGCGGGCGAGGCGTAGTCCTGCGCCCACTCGGCCTGGGCGAAGCCGCCGGCGTCGCGGGCGGCGGCCGGCTGCGCGATCGCCACGGCGGCGAGGAGCGCGAAGCCGAGCGTGCGGGTGGTGTGTGCCTGGGTCAGCATCGGTCGGAAGCTCTGGTCCATGAATGGAGCACGGCGGTTTCGGGCCGAGGGACGCCGACGCGCCGGAAACTGCGTGCCCTCAGGGTGTCGAGGTACGGTTAAGAACCCATGCTCTCCGGGCCAGAATGTGGCACGGCGGTGCTCAAGCGCACACGCCTTCGCGGTGCGGCCCTGCGGCAACAGCGCCGTCGCCCGGACTGTGGCAGGAATGGCGCGCTGTGGCGCGATCGCTTAAGGGGTGCCGCGATGAGGGCCGGGAGCACGAGACGGGGCGGATGGCGCGCGGCGACGGCCGTGATCGCGCTCTACGCCTTCGTGCTCCAGATCATGATCGCAGGGATCATCCCGATCGCGGCCTCCGGTCCCGACGGCATCCTCTGCCTTCACGAATCCGACACCGCCTCGGCGCACGGCAAGCCGGCGCCCGTCCATCACCATGCCGATTGCTGCACGGCGGCCCCGCTCCTCGGGACGGCCGAGCCACCCCGCGTCACGCTCAGCACGGCGGCCTGGATGCCCCGAGCCGCGAGCCGGATCTCCTGGGTCCCCGCGACCGAGACGCTGCCGCGCGCCCCCCCCGGGCAGATTCCCCACCCGAGAGGTCCCCCCGCCGCCTGAAGGCTCTCGCATCCCGATTCCTTCAGACGACGGACCACGATCATGAACCGCATTCCCCGGGCCGAGCTCTGCGCCGCCCTTCTCCTCACCGCCTCGACCTCCGCCGCCCTCGCCCACGCCGTGCTCGAACGGAAGGAGGCAAGCCCGAACGCCGCCTATCGCGGCGTCGTCCAGATCATGCACGGCTGCGACGGCCAGCCGACGACCCGGGTCAGCGTCACGATCCCCGAGGGCGTGACCGGCGCGAAACCGATGCCGAAGGCCGGCTGGCAGATCGCCACCGCGCGTGGCGCCTACGACAAGCCCTATCCCTCCTTCCACGGCACCGTCAGCGAGGGGGTGAAGACGATCACCTGGAGCGGGGGCGAGCTGCCCGACGATCAGGTCGACGAGTTCACCTTCTTCGCCCGAATCTCGGACGCGTTCAGCCCCGGCGCCGCGATCTACTTCCCCGTCGAGCAGGATTGCGCCAAGGGCGGCTACCGCTGGAGCGAGATCCCCGCGGAGGGCGGGAAGGCGGCCGACCTCAGAACGCCGGCGCCGGCGGTGCGCGTCGTCGCCGCGGCCGCGGCCGCCGAGCGGTCGCCCTCCCCCGCCCCGGCGGCGCGTGCGGGCGACCTCGCCATCGAAACGCCCTGGCTCCGGGCGACGCCCGGCGGCGCGAAGGTGGCGGGCGGCTATGTTCGCATCACCAACACCGGCTCGCAGCCCGATCGCCTGACCGGGGCCAGCATGGCCCTCGCCGGGCGCGGCGAGATCCACTCGATGTCGATGGATGGCGGCGTCATGAAGATGGCGCCGGTCGAGGGCGGCCTCGCCATCAAGCCCGGCGAGACCGTGGAGCTGAAGCCCGGCGGCCTGCACCTGATGTTCCTCGACCTCACGGGGGCGCCGAAGGTCGGCGAGCCCGTGAAGGGCAGCCTGACCTTCGAGAAGGCCGGCGCCGTACCCGTGACCTTCGCCGTGGCCCCGATCGGCGCGCAGGCGCCGGCCGCTGCCGGCGGCGGGCATCAGCATCACTGAGGCGTCCCGCCCGGCGATCCGCCGGACGTGATGCGTGCCCGACCCGCGCCCCTCTCGGACAGACCGACGGGGCGGCCGGTCCCGAACCATCTCGCGCGCGAAGCTCCGCGCGCCCTCTCCCTCTGTCAGACGCGCGTGCCCGCCGCACGAGCCGGGACGCGTCCGGAGATCCCTCCATGCCCTCCCCCACCCGAACGGGCGTCCTCGCCCTCGCGGTGATGGCGGCTTCGCCGCTCGCGAGCCGGGCTCAGGACAGCGCCAGCGCGGCGCTGCCCGAGCTCTCGGTGAGCGGCGCCGGAACCGCCGGCTCGCTCACCGTGCCAAGCGTCGCGGATCAGCGGCGCGCCCTCAACGGCACCGTCGGCTCCGTCGCCTTCGTCGACGCGCAGGACTTCCAGAACCGCTACGCTAACACCCTGCGGGACGTGCTCAAGGACGTTCCCGGCGTCTACGTGCAGGAGCGCTACGGGCAGGAACTGCGCCTGTCGATACGCGGCTCCGGCCTCAGCCGCGGCTTCCACCTGCGCGGAATCGAGGTGCTGCAGGACGGCATCCCCTTCAACCTCGCGGATGGCAGCGGCGATTTCTACCAGATCGATCCGCTCGCCCTCCGCTCGGTCGAGGTCTTCAAGGGCGGCAATGCCCTGGCCTTCGGCGCGACGACCCTCGGCGGCGCGGTCAATTTCGTGACGCCGACCGCCTACACGGCCTTCGCGCCGAACATCCTGCGCATCGACGGGGGCGCCTTCAACACGATCCGCGAGAACGTCCAGGTCTCCCGCATCTCCGGTCCCGTCGATGCCCTCATCAACGCCACCTTCACGAATTCGGACAGCTACCGCTTTCACGAGGTGCAGCGGACGCAGAACGTCAACGCGAATATCGGCTACCAGCTCGCCCCAGACGCCGAGACCCGCTTCTATGTCGGCGCCTACCTCACCGACCAGAAGCTGCCCGGAACGCTGAGCCTGTTCAACGCGCTCGAGAATCCGCGCATCGCGAACCCCGCGGCGATCGCCGGCAATCAGTCGCGCAAGGTCGAGACCGAGCGGGTCGCCAACCGCACCTCGTTCCTGCTCGACGTGGGCAAGCTCGATATCGACACCTGGGCGATCCACAAGGCGCTGTTCCACCCGATCTTCCAGGTCATCGACCAGGATGGCTGGACCTACGGCCTCGCGCCGCGCTGGGCCGGCACCTACGACGTCGCGGGCTTCCGCAACGACACGATCCTGGGCTTGCGCGCCTATGCCGGCGTGAACTCCGCCCTGCAATTCGTGAACATCAATGGCCAGCGCGGCGCGCAGACCCTGAACTCGGAGCAGCGCGCCTCGAATGTCGAGGCCTATGGCGAGAACCGGTTCTGGTTCCTGCCCGACGTGGCGCTGATGACCGGCGCGAAAGTGTTCTCCTCTGACCGCACCTACCGGAATTTCGGCGGCTTGGCGGCGAGCCCGGTGCCGCAATTCGCGAGCCGCACCTACGAGGGGGTGAACCCGAAGATCGGGCTCCTCTGGCAGCCGCTGCCGGACATCCAGGTCTTCGGCGACGTCACCCGCTCGCGGGACGTGCCCGACTTCTCGGACCTCGTACAGCAGAACACCCTGCGCACCGTTTTCGTGCCGCTGGAGGCTCAGCGCGCCTGGACCTACGAGGCGGGCAGCCGGGGCCGGATCGGCCCGCTCGGGTGGGACGTCACCGTCTACCGCTCGGAGATCCGGGATGAATTGATCAACTTCAACACGGCGGGCGGAGCGGCGATCGGGGTGCCGGCCGCGACCTTCAACGCGCCGCGGACGCGCCACCAGGGCGTCGAGGCCGCCGCCTTCCTCGACGTGGCTCGGGATCTCGGCGCCGCCGGCGACCGGCTAACCCTCGGGCAGATCTGGACGCACAACGATTTCCGCTTCGTGGGCAACCGGATCTACGGCAACAACCAGATCGCCGGGGTGCCACGGGACGTGCTGCGGACGGTGGCGACCTATGCCCATCCGAGCGGGTTCTACGTCTCCCCCTCCCTCGACTGGGTTCCCCAGGGCGCCTTCGCCGACCACGCGAACACGCTGCGCGTGCCGGGCTACGCCCTGTTCAACATCCAGACCGGAATCGACTTCGCCAACGGCGTGTCGCTCTTCGTCGATGCCCGGAACCTCACGGATGCGCGCTACGTGTCGGACATCTCCGTGGTCGCGGATGCGAGGGCGAGCGCGGGGCCGCTCGTCGCCTTCTATCCCGGCGTCGGTCGGGCGATCTTCGGCGGGGTGCGGGCCTCGTTCTGATGCGCCCGGTCCGGGAGGCCGCACGCGGCCTCCCGAATCCTGCCCTCAGTACAGCCCACCGGCCTGTGCGGCCCGGTCCGCGTCGGGCGGGACGGCGCCCGGCGGCGGTGCGGCGGGCTGGGCGACGTAGGCGTCCGGCGGCGCGGTGCCGGGCTTGAAGGCCTCGAGGATCGTGCCGGCGCCCTCGCCCGAGCCGGCGCGCATGCCGGAGGAGGCGCTGACGCGGATCAGCTTGATGCCCGGCGGCACGCGGAAAGGCGTCGGCGGCTTGTCCTTGAGCGCGTTCTTCAGGAAATCGAGGGCGATCGGCGCGGCGAGGCCGCCGCCGGTCGCCCGGTCGCCCAGCGAGCGCGGCTTGTCGAACCCGAGATAGATCCCGACCGCGAGATCCGGCGAGAAGCCCACGAACCACGCGTCCTTGGCGTCGTTCGTCGTGCCGGTCTTGCCGGCGAGCGGCTTGCCGATCTGCTTCAGGATCGTGGCCGTGCCGCGCTGAACGACGCCCTCCATGATCGAGACCATCTGGTAGGCGGTGAGCGGATCGAGCACCTGCTCGGAATCGTCCACGAGCTTCGGCTCGTCCTGGCCCGACCATTTCTCCGCGTCGCAGCCGACGCATTTGCGGTTGTCGTGCCGGTAGATCGTCTCGCCGGTACGGTCCTGGATGCGGTCGATCAGCGTCGGGCGGATGCGGCGGCCGCCATTGGCGAGCATCGAGTAGGCGGTGACCATGCGCATCACCGTCGTCTCGCCGGCGCCGAGCGACATCGGCAGGACGGGGAGCATGTCGTCGTAGACGCCGAAGCGGCGGGCATACTCCGCGATGAGCGGCATGCCGACATCCTTTGCCAGCCGCACCGTCATCAGGTTCTTCGAATGCTCGATCCCGTAGCGCAGGGTGTGCGGGCCGCCCGACTTGCCGTCGTAGTTCGAGGGCGTCCACGCCTCCTGGCCCGGCCCCGCCTCGATGGTGATGGGCGAGTCCTGCACGATCGAGGACGGCGTGTAGCCGTTGTCGAGCGCGGCCGAGTAGACGATCGGCTTGAAGGACGAACCCGGCTGGCGCTGCGCCTGCGTCGCCCGGTTGAACTCGCTCTCGTCGAAGGAGAAGCCGCCGACCATCGCGTGGACGCGGCCCGTATAGGGGTCCATCGCCACGATGGCGCCGGAGAGTTCCGGCTTCTGGCGCAGGCGGAACTGGCCGCGCCCGCCCTCCATCGCCTCGACGTAGACCACGTCTCCGGCCGAGAGCGCGCCGGCGCCGCGCCCGATCCAGCGCATGCCCTCGGGGGGGATCGTGCCGGTCTCGCGCTCCTTGGTCACCGCGCCCGACGCCTCGCGCCGCGGCTGCAGACCGACCTGCACGGAACCGCCCGCCGTCGAGAGCACCACCGCGAGCCGCCAGGGTGCGACGTCGCCGAGCGCCGGCACCTCGGCCACCGCCATCCCCCAGTCGCGGCCGGTCAGGTCGACCCGGGTCTGGGGCCCGCGCCAGCCATGCTGCTGGTCGTAGCGGATCAGCCCGTCGACCAGGGCCTTGCGGGCCCAGGCCTGCATCTTCGGATCGAGGGTGGCGCGCACCGAGAGACCGCCCTCGTAGAGCTTCTTCTCGCCGTAGCGCTCGGAGATCTCGCGGCGGACCTCCTCCGTGAAGTAGTTGGCATTGGCGGCGTTGGGGAAGGCGACGCGCGGGTTGACGCCGAGCGGCATCTTCTTCGCGGCATCGCCCTCCTCGCGGGTGATGTACCCGTTCTGCGCCATCAGACCGATGATCTCGTTGCGCCGGTCGAGCGCCTTCTGGGTCTGCCGATAGGGATGGTAGTTGTTCGGCCCCTTCGGCAGGGCCGCCAGATAGGCGGCCTCGTTGATCGTCAATTCGTGAACGGACTTGCCGAAATAATCGAGCGCGGCCGCCGCGACGCCGTGAAGGTTGCGGCCCGGCACGATCGTGCCGAGGAAGATCTCGTTCAGGTAGAGTTCGAGGATCTTGTCCTTGGAATAGGCCGCCTCGATCCGCAGCGCGATCAGCGCCTCGCGCACCTTGCGGTCGATCGTCTGCTCGTTCGTCAGCAGGAAGTTCTTGGCGACCTGCTGCGTGATCGTGGACGCGCCCTGCTTCTTGCCGCTCTTGGCGTTCGTCAGCACCGCGCGAACGATGCCCTCCGGATCGATACCGCCGTGCTTGTAGAAGTTCTTGTCCTCGGCCGAGAGGAAGGCCGCCACGACGATCTTCGGCATCGCCTGGATCGGAAGATAGAGCCGCCGCTCGCGGGCATATTCGGCGAGCAGCGAACCGTCGGCCGCGTGCAGGCGCGTCATCACCGGCGGCTCGTAATTCGCCAGGGCGGCGTGATCGGGCAGGTCCTGGCTGTATTTCCAGTAGAAGAAGGCGCCCGCCGCCGCCAGCAGGACGAACACCACGGCGCCCGCGCTGAACAGAAAGGCAAAGAATCGAAGGATGAAGCGCATCCGGTGTCCCGTCCGTCGAGTGCTCTGCCGCCGCGGCGGGCCGCGCCGAGCCCCTGGGCGGCGACCCGCCTCGCGGGCACTGTCCGAGGCTCATGGCGGTGGTGTCACGCCCCCTGGCGAATGTCGATGTCTCGACGCCGCGGGCGGGGCTCTCATGGGCCCCGTATCGACACCGGATCTATGGTGAAACTGGGGCGATCGACGCGGCCTTGCGCGCGCTCGGGCCGGGGCGCGTCAGGCTCGCGCGGTTCGTGAAGAACAGGTCGATCGCTTTCGCCATCGAGCCCGTCACCGTCTCGCGCCACTCCTCGGATTGCAGGAGGTCGAGGTCGCGCTTGCTCGACAGATAGCCGAGTTCGACCAGCACGCTCGGCACGTCGGGCGAGCGAAGCACCCGGAAGCCCGCCTCGCGGTGGGGCTTGGGGCTCATCTCCATCACCGGGCCGAGTTGGCCCATCAGGGTGCGGGCGAAGGACGAGGAGAAGCCGCGGGTCTCGCGCAGGGTGAGTTCCTGCAGGATGTCGGCGATGTCCGCCGGCGCCTCGCTCGAATCGGTGCCGGCCGCCGCGTCGGCCTTGTTCTCGCGATCGGCGAGCCGGGCGGATTCGGCGTCCGTCGCCCTCTCGGAGCCGGTGTAGATGGTGGCGCCCCGCACCTGCGGAGCGGCCGAGATCGAATCGGCGTGGATCGAGACGAACAGGTCGGCCTTGGCCTCCCGCGCGATCCGGACCCGTTCGCCGAGCGGCACGAAGACGTCGCGGTCACGGGACATCCGGACGCGATAGCGGCCGGCGGCCTCCAGGCGCTTCGCGAGCGCCTGCGCGAAGCCGAACACGATATCCTTCTCGAAGACCCCGGTCGCCGCGATGGCTCCCGGGTCGGTGCCGCCGTGGCCGGCATCGACCACGATGAGCGGGCGGAGATCGCCCGTGTCGGTCGGCGCCGCGCTCTTGGCTTGCGACGGCGCCGGATCGCTCGCCACCGCCGCCTTGCGGAACGCCTCGCGGTCGGTGCGCTGCAATTCGACCGTGAACAGGACGGCCCCGTCGCGGGGGCGCGTCACGGTCTCGGCCCGCACGACCGTGGCCGGGCTCGCCAGATCGATGACGATGCGCGAGCGGCCCGGGGCAAAGAGACCGTATCGGAAGGATTGGATCAGTCCCTCGCGCCGGCGCCCGCTCTCCGGGTCGAGCTGGAAATTGACCTCGGCGAGATCGATCACGGCCCTGTCCGGCCGCTCCATCACGAAGGCGCGCGCCTCGACGGGCTTCGACAAGGTCAGGGTGAGCTTGGTGGAGCCGCCTGGCGCACCGGACACGTCCGCCGCGATCGCGACCGCGCCTCCTCGGCTCCTGTCGCCATCCTGTGCGCCGGCCGGGCTCATCGCGACGAGAGCGAGAGCCAGACAGCAGGATCGAATCAGGCGAGCGCGTGTCAGCATCTTTTGGCGACTGTTCCGGATGCCTCCGGTTAGGACATAGAGCCGACAGGGTTAACCATTCGTTTGCCGAACGGTTTCGATCGTACCGAGCTGTGGCTCGGGAACGACACCGGCGCGGCGCTCCGGACCCGGCAGGCTCAGTGCTCTCGCGCCAATCGAAGCAGGTTCTGTCCGTAGTTGGTCTTGGAGAACAGCTCGCCGCGGGCCACCAGCTGCTCGCGCCCGATGAAGCCCTGCAGGAACGCGATCTCCTCCAGGCACGCCACCTGCAGGCCCTGCCGGTGCTGGATCGTCCGCACGAACTCCGACGCCTCCAGCAGGCTGTCATGCGTGCCCGTGTCCAGCCACGCGTAGCCCCGGCTCATCCGCTCCACGTGCAGCTGACCGCGCTCCAGATACGCCTCGTTCACGCTCGTGATCTCAAGCTCCCCCCGCGAAGACGGCCGAACCGCGGCCGCGATGTCGAGCACTTGGTTGTCGTAGAAGTACAGACCCGTCACGGCCCAGGTCGAGTCCGGCTCCTGCGGCTTCTCCACGATCCGGGTCGGCCGCCCCGACGCGTCCAGGCTGACCACCCCGTAGGCCTGCGGGTTGTCGACATGGTAGGCGAACACCGTCGCGCCCTCGCGCCGCGCCGCCGCGCTCGCCAACAGCTCGCTCATGCCGGCCCCGAAGAACAGGTTGTCGCCCAGGATCAGGGCCACGTCGTCCCCGCCGACGAACTCTCGTCCGATCAGGAAGGCCTGCGCCAGCCCCTCCGGCCGCGGCTGCACCGCGTAGGAGAAGCTCACCCCGAACTGCTCGCCCGTGCCGAACAGCCGCCGGTAATTGTCCAGGTGCTCGGGCGAGGAGATGATCAGGATCTCGCGGATGCCGGCCAGCATCAGCACCGAGACCGGATAGTAGATCATCGGCTTGTCGTAGACCGGCAGAAGCTGCTTGTTGATCGACAGCGTGGCCGGGTGCAGGCGCGTGCCCGAGCCGCCGGCCAGAACGATGCCCTTCATGATCTGACGCCCTTCATCGTGTCGTCTCCGCCGCGACCGGCCCCACGAGCCGGTCGAGGATCTCCTCGAGCGCCTGCTCCCAAGGCCGCGGCCGGATGCCGTAGGCTGCCGTCAGGCGCGCGGTCGAGAGCTGCGAGTTCGCCGGGCGCTTGGCCGGCGTCGGGTAGGCCGAGCTCGCGATCCCCTCGACCGGCACCGCGCGCCCGCCGCGGCGCGCCGCCCCCGCCACGATCGCTTGGGCGAAGCCGCACCACGTCGTCGCGCCCGCGTTCACGCAATGCACGGTGCCGGTCGGCGCCCCCGCATCCGCAACCAGCCGCAGGGTGATCGTGCGCAGGGCCGCGGCGAGATCCGCGGCCGAGGTCGGGCAGCCGTGCTGGTCGTCCACCACCCCGAGCCGCTCGCGCTCGCCGGCCAGCCGCAGCATCGTCTTGACGAAGTTGGCCCGGTGCGGGCTCACCACCCAGGCCGTGCGCACGATCGCGTGGCGCGGGTTGCCCGTGCGCACGGCGAGCTCGCCCGCCGCCTTCGAGGCGCCGTAGACGCTCTGGGGGTTGATCGCGTCCTCGGGCTCGTAGGCGCCCGGCTTGCTCCCGTCGAACACGTAGTCGGTCGAGACCTGCACCAGCGGGATGCCGGCCGCCTTCGTCGCCGCCGCGAGATAGGCCGGCGCCAGCGCGTTGAGCCGCCAGGCCGCCGCCGCCTCGCTCTCGGCCCGGTCCACCGCCGTGTAGGCGGCCGCGTTCACCACCGCCGCATAGGCACGCGCGCCGAACAGGCGGCCGAGCGCCGCCTCGTCCGTGATGTCGAGATCAAGCCGGCCCGGCGCGTGCAGCCGCACGCCCGCCCCGCCCCAGTCGAGCGCCTGCAGCTCCGTGCCGACCTGGCCGGCGCCACCGAGGATCAGGATCTCCATGCCGCCCTCAGCTCGCCCGGGCGGGCGCCAGCCCCAGCCGCTCGCCCCGGTAGCGGCCCTCCCGGATCGGCCGCCACCACGCCTCGTTCTCGAGATACCAGCGGATCGTCTCCTCCAGCGCCGCCTCGAACCGCTTCGTCGGCGCCCAGCCGAGCTCGGCCTCCGCCTTGCCCGGGTCGATCGCGTAGCGCCGGTCGTGCCCCGGCCGATCCGCCACGAAGGTGATCAGCCGCTCGTGCGGGCCGGCCTCCGGCCGCAGCCGGTCGAAGGCCGCGCACAGCGCCCGCACCACCGCGAGGTTGTTGCGCACCGCCCGCCCCCCGAGCAGGTAGGTCTCGCCGACCCGGCCCCGCTCCAGCACCGCCACGAGGCCCCGGGCGTGGTCCTCCACGTGGATCCAGTCGCGCTCGTTCAGCCCGTCGCCGTAGACCGGCAGCGGCTTGCCCTCGAGCGCGTTCAGGATCATCAGCGGGATCAGCTTCTCGGGGAAGTGGCGCGGCCCGTAATTGTTCGAGCAGTTCGTCACCAGCACCGGCAGGCCGTAGGTCTCGTGCCAGGCCCGGGCCAGATGGTCGGAGGCCGCCTTCGAGGCCGAGTAGGGCGAGCGCGGGTCGTAGCGGCTGTCTTCCGTGAAGAAGCCGCCCGGCGGCAGCGAGCCGTAGACCTCGTCGGTCGAGACGTGCAGGAAGCGGAAGGCCGCGCGCTCGGCCCCGGCCAGCCCCTCGTAGTGGCGCCGGGCGGCGTCGAGCAGGACCTGGGTGCCGGTGACGTTGGTGCGGATGAAGGCGCCGGGCTCGGAGATCGAGCGGTCGACATGGCTCTCGGCGGCCAGGTGCATCACGGCCTGGGGCGCGAAGGCGGAGAAGGCCGCCGCCACGGCCGCGGGGTCGCAGATGTCGGCCTCGACGAGGCGGTGGCGCGGGTCGCCGGCGAGGGGGGCAAGCGAGACGGGATTGGCGGCGTAGGTGAGCGCGTCGAGGGTGAGCACCTCGTGGCCGAGATCCTCGACGAGGTGGAGGACGAGGGCGGAGCCGATGAAGCCGCAGCCGCCGGTCACCAGGATGCGCATGGGGTCAGTCTCGCTCAGAATCGGGTCTGCTCGGGATCACGGGATCGCGTTTCGAAAGCCGAGGCGCGACCGGATGGCCGAGGATCGTGTCGCCGGTGGGGCGGCGGGCGGTCAGTCGAACAGGGGCGGCAGGTCGGCGAGCCGGGGCGCGGCGCGATCCTTGTCGGAGAGGATGGCGGTCTGCGGCGTAACGGGCCAGGCGATGGCCAGGTCGGGATCGTTCCAGAGGAGCGCCCGGTCGTGCTCCGGGCTGTAATAGGCGTCGACCTTGTAGGCGACCATGGCGTCGGGGGTAAGCGTGCAGAAGCCGTGGGCGAAGCCGTGCGGGATGAGGAGTTGCTCGCCGGCCTCGGCGTCGAGGCGGACCGCGACGTGGCGGCCGTAGGTGGGCGAGGCGCGGCGCAGGTCGACGGCGACGTCGAGGATGGCGCCGGCGAGCACGCGCACGAGCTTGGCCTGGGGGGCGGGCGGGATCTGGAAGTGCAGGCCGCGCAGGGTGCCCTGCGGGGCGGAGAAGGACTGGTTGTCCTGGACGAAGGCGATGTCGAGGCCGTGCTGGCTGAGGCGGTCGGCGCGGTAGGTCTCCGAGAACCAGCCACGGGCGTCGCCGAAGCGCTGGGGCAGCAGCCGCTTGACCGCTGGGATCTCGGTGTCGATCACACGCATCGGCAAACTCGTTCCGCGGCGCTCGCGCACCCTCTTCCTCGCCGCGGGGCCTGCCCCCCGGTCGGCCCCGTGTCAAGCCAAGTACGATCCGCACCGATCCGCTCCGGATCGACGCGTCGCGAACGGGCGTGGGGGTGGCACAGCGGCCCAGTCACGCCCTGCCCGCGATCGTCTTTCGCTGCTCGGTCAGAAAGGCGTCGAAATAGTCGATCGTCTTCGCAAGTCCGTCCCTCAACGCAATCTTCGGCGCCCAGCCGAGAATGTCGCGCGCCTTCGTGATGTCGGGGCGACGCTGCTTCGGGTCGTCGGGCGGAAGATCCTTGAAGACCAACGGGGACTTCGAGCCCGTCATCTCGATGACGAGCTTGGCGAGTTCGAGGATCGTGAACTCTCCAGGGTTGCCGATGTTGATCGGTCCGACAATATCCGGCCCGGTATCCATCATCCTGATCATCGCGTCGATCAGATCATCGGCGTAGCAGAACGACCGGGTCTGCGATCCATCGCCGTAGATCGAGATCGGATCGCCGTGCAGCGCCTGCACGATCAGGTTCGACACCACGCGCCCGTCATTCGGATGCATTCGCGGGCCATAGGTATTGAAGATGCGCACCACCTTCACCGGCATGTCGTGCTGCCGCCGATAATCGAAGAACAGCGTTTCCGCGCAACGCTTGCCTTCGTCATAGCACGAACGGAAACCGATCGGATTGACGCGTCCCCAATACTCCTCCGGCTGGGGATGGATTTCGGGATCCCCGTAGACCTCGCTGGTCGATGCCTGGAGCACCTTGGCCTTGAGACGCTTGGCGAGGCCGAGCATGTTGATCGCGCCGATGACACTCGTCTTGGTCGTCTGAACGGGGTCGAATTGATAGTGGACGGGCGAAGCCGGACAGGCCAGATTGTAGATTTCATCGACCTCCACATAGAGTGGGAAGGTCACGTCATGGCGAAGGAACTCGAAGCGGCTGTTCCCGAGAAGATGTGCAATGTTTCTCCTCGATCCCGTGAAAATATTATCGACGCAGAGGACTTCGTGACCCTGTGCGAGCAGCCGTTCGCAAAGATGAGAACCGAGGAAGCCGGCGCCGCCGGTGACCAGAACCTTCTTCATCTCACCGTAGCGCATTTCGATCCCTGCCCAATCTCGCCACGCCGCAAACCGACCGGATGGACGTCGACCCTATAGGCCGGGCAGCTCTGCGGGACCTTCGTCCGGTTCCGGACATTGGCCGAACTGCCGGCTCGAACCGGCGCACGCTGCGCAGATTCATCACGGCGGAGCGGGTCATGATGACGGGCGATCGCTCAAAGTCCAGCACGCGCCCGTTGCCGCTCCGTCCCGCCCTTCCGGGAGAGGTGCCTCTGCCGCTCGCGGCCCTGGCGAACGCCTCTCTCGACCGCCGGAAACTGAACCTGTCCCCGCCGAGTACGGGCGTGACGACGCGCGGCTGCCGCGAAGATGTGTCGTCGTGCCGGGTATCCGGCCGATACGTCGGTCTGTCGGGTCGAGACGACCGGGTGATCGTGCGCCTGATCAATACCAGCACCCGAATCGTCGCCAATCCGCCTGCATTCGCAACCTGAGACCGGCCAGTCACGCCTCCCGCGAGAAATGGCGCTCATTTGCGACTTCTGGTAGACGCACTCGCCATCCTAAGCGGCGGAGTGGAATCATGAGCGAGGTCGCGGCGACAGTGAGCGCGAGGGCCGTGCCGCCGGATCCGATCCCGGACCGCCTCAACGTCGGATGCGGGCACGACATCCGCGAGGGATGGCTGAACGTCGACAGCGGCGACTGGCACAATCCCGACATGATCGCGGACATCACCGATCTGCCAATGCTTCCCAACCGGCATTTCGTCGAGATCGTCGCGCAGGACGTTCTGGAGCACATACCGAGGACCCGGCAGGTCTCCACATTGATCGAATGGGGGCGCCTTCTCTCGCCGAGCGGCGTGCTGAGCGTTCGCGTCCCCAGCTTTCACGATCTGGCGAAACTTGCCAAACACCCCGACTGGCAGAACGAGGAGCGCCAGCAATACCTCGTGCAGATGGCCTATGGAACGCAGGCCTATCCCGGAGACTACCATCTCTGCGGGTACACGCCCTGGACGGTGACGACCAATGCCAGGGAAGCCGGGCTGATCGTAAGCCGCGCGTGGATTCGGGATCTCTGGCTTTTCGAACTCGAATTTCGCCTCTCGAGCGAAATCTACAGCCTCACCGACGAGGAATGGCTGCATCATATCTATTTCTCGAAGGGGCACCGCTGCATCGATGCGGGCGGCCTCGCGTATTGGAGCGGTCAACTCGCTGAAGGACGGAAAAGACGCGATCTCGAACCGGTGATCGTGGCGGCCTTGCTCACCGAACCGTCGTGAGCACCGACCCGCAGCGGAGGATGGAACCACCGCGCATCGGAATCCGTGAGAGGCCGCCTCGCGGCGCATTCCGGTTTCATCACCCTCAGGACAGGAACCAGCCCTGCTCGATCTGGGCGACGTGCGCGCTGTGTGCTTCGGCGCTGTCCGTCAACTGAACGGCGAGATCGGCCCGGGAGACGCCGCTGTCGAGGCGGGCGGTCCAGAACTGCAAACCCTCCGCCTCCGCCGGCCGACCGAGAGCGCTCATGTAGAGCGCCTCGACATAGGCCGAGTTCGAGAGGGACCCGTACTTGGCTTGGCTCTCGGCGCTCGCGAGGAAGCCTTGCGCGAGCACGCTGAGATTCCCGCCCTGATCGAGTTGGTGGGTCCAGAACTCCAGGCCTCCGGCGTCCGGAGCCCGGTTGAGCATCGTGTAGTAGAGGCGGGCCACGTCCGCCGCCTGCCTGTCGGGGACGAACAGCCCCGCGTCGAAGACGCTCTGCAGGCTGCTCAGATGTTCGTCCGAAAACACGAACCCACTGGCGACATCGACGCGCGCGGCGCCCTGGTTCAACTGCCCGGTCCAGAAGGCGAGGCCGCCGCTATCCGCCGACCGATGCAACGTGCTCTGGTACAGTTGCTCCACGAAGGCCGCATTGTCGAGCGCACCGGCGCGTGCCTGGCCTTCGGCCGAGAAGAGCAGTTGCTGACCGAGGTCGCGCACCGAAGCGCCGTGCTCCAGTTGGTCGGCCCAGAACTCCAGCCCGAGATCATCGGGTGCGCGTCCGAGAAGGCCGGCGTAGAGCGAGTAGACCTGCCCGCCGATGCTGTGAACGTCGTGCGTGGAATTCCCGTACAAGGTGTAGAAGAAATTCGGCGCGACACTATATTTGTAGAGGTTGTAATCGTTCGGCAGAAACGTTGCGTTGTTGACATCGACCTTCAGGTCGAAGCCGCTCGTGATGCCGTTCAACAAGCCGATCGGGACGGCAAATTCGACGATGGTCTTGTCCGCGTTGAACACATGGGCCAGCGGCGTCACCGACAGATTCGTCCCGACATCCGTCCCGCTGAAAAGGTATGGCAGTCCGTCCGTCGCGAAATCGACGTAGAATTCCGCGCCCGTGCCGGCCCCGGTAAAAGGCTGCGCGCCCGTGCTCTCGTTGCGATCGGTGTTCAGCCAGAACGTCGTGAAGGCGGCGATGGCCACCGGTGATTGAAGGGCGAAGATGTACTGGTCGCCCTCTCGCGTTGCGTAGAGCGCGTAGTTCGCAGCACCTGTCCGGGCGGTATCGAGCCGCTCCGCGATCGTCCAGTCCGCAAGATTGCCATCGACGACATGTGCCATGGAGCAGCCTCCCTGATCCGCAACGGGCCGCGATCGACAGGCCTCGGCAGATCGAGGCGCGAAGAGCAGGACCGCCAACGGCAATTCCAGTCGAGGCTCTTATCGGCTTGCACGTCGACAAACCGAAGCGAGATTCCGGTGCTCTTCAGGGCCGATATGGGATTAGTCGCTTCGAGGTACGTCGAAGCATCGGCTACATCTTG
The DNA here is from genome assembly GCF_004348265.1 of Methylobacterium segetis. Classification (GTDB taxonomy): domain Bacteria; phylum Pseudomonadota; class Alphaproteobacteria; order Rhizobiales; family Beijerinckiaceae; genus Methylobacterium; species Methylobacterium segetis. Next base: position 47,620 of record NZ_SMNT01000002.1, on the reverse strand, counting down.
CCTAGCCTCGTGCGACCGAGGCACAAGACTGGAAAAGCGGGGACTTTCGTTTGCCTTACCGAGGGTTCCGGCGGGATCGCGGCGCCCGAGGCCCGTCAGCCCTTCGGCCGCATCCGCTTCCCGATGGCCCGAACGAAGGCGGCGGAACCGTGCTGGATCCGCCTCGCCGCATTCAGGTGAGGCATTCGGATGACGCCCTCGCCTCGTGGCGGAGGCTTGCCGTCGCTCGTCCCCACCGCTCGATCGATCGTCATCGAGACCAGGCAGAGGCCGAGCTTTCGATCGTCGGCGCTCCTGCCGAGGTCCCGCGGCGAGACGAGGCGGTTCACCTGGAAATAGATCTCCAGAACGCCGCTCGGGTCGATGTCGTCCTCGGTCACCTCGAAAGCGACCGGGATCGCACGCGCCTTGTAACGGTAGGTCAGGTTGGCCTTGTGCCCGGAGGGACAGAAGACGTCGATGGCCTGCGGTCTGCCCTTCGAGGCCATGCCGGTCACGAGGCACCGCACGCGCATCGGCATCGGCTGGCCCGGCTCGGTCTCGATCCTCAGGATCGCCACCGTCTCCTTGCTCCAGACGCCGTTCGGCTCGGCCCCGTACCAGCCGGAGAAGAGATGGGGGGTGAGCGAATGTCGCGAATCCGGCCCTGTCTCCGAACCCGGCTTGCTGGCACGCGGAACGGCCGGGCGCTTGCCCGCGAGGAGAAGCGAGAGGAAGGGGCCGACCCGCCTCAGGGTCGAGGACCACAGGAGCCCGTCCAGGAGCTCCATCTGCTCGATCGTGTAGGTGAGCGGCGCGGCGCGCTCCGAGAGGCAGGCCCGGACCGCCTGCTTGAAGGCGTCCGGCTCGTCGTGGATCGTCAGCCCTGGAAAGCCGATGAAGTCCTCGTAGCCGCGCATCGCGGTCGTCGTGGCGACGATGCGCTTTCGATTGTAGAGGGCCTCAGCCGTCTTCAGGTTCGTGCCGCCTCCGAGCGTGATCGGCAGGACGACGCCGCCCGCCAGGTCGAACAACGTGCTGAGGCCCGCCTCGTCCTGGACGCCCGCGACGATCAGCCGGGCTGCGTTCAACCCGTACCAATCGGCATAGCCGGGCGTGCGATCGAGCAGGCCCGCGACACTGCCGACCACGATGATGCGCTCGTCGGGCGCGAGATAGCTCATCCGGGGACCGAGCATCTCGGCGAAGCCGACCGCGTTCGGCGGATGCCCGGATCCGACGAACACCATCGTGGAGAAAAGCGACAGGGTGCGGCGCCAATGATCCTCCGCGGGAGGCGGGACGAGGGGCCAGACGCCGTTCGGCGCAACGAGGATGGGCTTGCCGACAGGTGCGAAATGATCGTGATCATGCGTGCTCACGACGATGATGGCGTCGGCACGCGAGGCCAGATCGTCCTCGATCTCTCTCGCGCGTGAGGCGAGCCGAGCGCGGCCCTCCGCGGACTGGGCCGCCGTCACGTTCTCGATCAGATGGCCTTCGACGTTCTGCGAGGAGTAGAGGATCCGCACGTCGATGCCGGGCCGCTGACGCAGATACTCGCGCAACGCGGGCCAGAGCCAGGCCTGCTCGCAGGCGATGATGTCGGGGTGGAACTCGTCCACGACCCGGCAGAACCTCTGCCACGCCTCCGGATCCTGCAGGAGGACGTCGGAAGCATCGACATCGACCCGCCCCTCCCGCCGTGTCAGCTCACGTCGGAAACCTGCGCTCACCGGGAACAGGAATTCGCTGTCGGGCTCTTCAGGCTGGGCAGCCGCCTCGTAGACAGCGATGTGTTCCGTGATCCATCCCCGCTCGCGCAGCACGCGGTGGAGCGCGTTGACCCGGATCTGGCCGCCGTGCCGGGGAACGGAGATCGGATAGGTGGCGAGCGAGAGATACCGCATCAAAGGATCCCATTCAGCGGCGTGCCGCCTCATCTCAGCTGCGGTCGCCGGACGTGGCCCGCCACCGGCGAGCGCCTCGGATTTGCCCGTCAGAAGCCGCGTTCGGCCAGGACGGCGTCGAGCTTCCGACGAAACAGCGGGATGACCTGCTCCCATTTGCGCGGCTCGTAGGTCGAGGCGATCCGCGCCCGCCTCGCCTGCACGAGGTCGTCGTCGACCGTGTAGCGATGGATGGCGTCCCGCCAAGCGGCATAGTCGAGCGGGTCCAGGAGCTCGGCCATGTCGCCGGCGACTTCGGGCATCGAAGCGCTGCTGGAGGCGAGGCAGGGCGTGCCCGCCGCCAAGCTCTCGGCGATCGGCAATCCCCAGCCCTCGTAGAGCGAGGGATAAACGGTGTAGCGCGCGTTCGCGTAGAGCCAGCTCAGATCCTCGTCGGAGACGTCCTCCAGAATCCGGATCCGGTCGGGAAAGAGGCGGTGACAGCCCTCGATGCAACTCAGGAGGTTCTCGACATTCCAGCCTGGCCGCCCGACGAAGACGAGCGGCAGCACCTCGCCCGGTGCGCGTTCATGCAGCTCTCGCCAGATGTTGAAGAGCATCTGGTGGTTCTTCCGCGGCTCGATCGTGCTCACGTAGAGGACGAAGCGGCCCGATGCGAGCGAGCGCCAGCTCTCGGTGGGGCGCGGGGAACTCGGATGCACGTCGGCACCGAGTTCCATGCGTGCGAGAGCGGGCTGCCGGGTTTCCAGGCGCGCGAGGTAGGATTCGACGTCGCGCAGGGTTGAATCCGAGATGCAAAACAGGATGTCGGCCGTCCACGCGGCATCAAGAATGAATTTCGGGAACTTCTTGTCCATGCCGGGCACACAATATTCCGGCATCACGATCGGGATGATGTCGTAGATGACCTGCGCGACGAAGATGTTTTTTCGTTTTTTCGCCGTGTAGAGCAAGCTGAGATAATCGAAGTCCCACAGCAATCCCGCGCTGACGACGACATCCCCACTCTGCAAATTGACCTTCGATCCATACTGGACGCGAGGCCCGGCCTGCGGATCCATCCGCTTGGGGACCTGTTTCGGGTCCTGGTAGAGGATCTCGCAGGCTTTCTCGCGACCGATGCTGCGGAATTCCGCGTTCAGATGGTCGTAATAGAAGAACTCCGTCCGCTTCTCGCTCGCGAGATATTCCTTGGCGATCTCCCGCTCGGTTCGAACGATCCCGACGGCGTGCTTACCGATGTAGTGCCGGCTCGTCGTGATATCGATTAGGAAACGCTTCGGCATAGACGCTACCAACCTTGGATCATGTATCGAAGTCCGGCAGGGCCGGGAGAACGCGGGCTCTCAGCGCGATCGATCATCGCGACGGGCAGGGCCGGCGCTTAGCATGCGGGGCGATGGGAGGATGAGCCGGGACGTCGCCCCCATCATGCGATCTCTCCGCCTGCGATCCGACGGCGCCAATCGTCGAGGACGTCGTCGAGGGTCTGCGACCACGGGATCGCCGGGCTCCATGCCAGGAGTTCCGCCGCTCTCTCCGCGTGCCCGTAGGCGACCGGGGTATCGCTCGGGCGCAGGCGCTGTGGATCGCGCTCGACCGCGATGGGACGTTGCGCGCGGGCCAGCAGGTCCGTCAGGACGTCTCCGATCCGTCGCGGCACGCCCGAGGCGAGATTGAAGATGATGCCGGACGGCAGATCGTGCCGCAGAACGGCGCGCCGATAGGCGTCCACCACGTCCCGCACGTCGAGGAAGTCGCGGCAGGCGTCGAGATTGCCCACGCGGATCGTGGGCGGTTGCAGCCCCGCTTCGATTCGCGCGATCTGAGCCGCGAAGGCCGGCACGACGAAGCGTTCCGTCTGACCGGGACCGGTGTGGTTGAAGGGGCGGAATCTGACCGCGCGAAGCCCGTCCCGCACCATCTGACCGACGAGGAGATCCGCCGCCGCCTTCGAGGCGGCGTAGGGATTGGTTGGGTCGAGCGGGGCTGCCTCGTCGAGGCCGCTCGCGCGCAGCTTGAAGGTCCCCCCATACACTTCCGAGGTGCTCACGAAGACGAGGCGCGCATCGGGCACCTCGCCGAGCATGGCCTCGCCGAGTGCGCGGGTCCCGCCGCAATTGACCGCCCAGGCCTGGTCCCGGTCGAGAAAAGCGTCCTGAACCGCGGTGATCGCGGCGAGATGGACCACGCAGGTCGGTCGCACCTCGCGGATCGCCTGACGGATGCGGCCCGCATCCACGAGGTCGAACTCGACGGCCTGAAGGCCCTCGTCCAGCGAGCCGTCCGCCCTGCGTTGCGCGCCGAAGAGCCGATCCTGATCTCCGAGCCAGGGCCGGAGAGCGCGGACCAGCGCCCGCCCGACGAAGCCGTCCGCTCCGGTGATCAGGATGCGCTCGCTCACGCTTGCCTGCCTCTCGCGTAGGACGCGCATGCCGTCCGGCCCGGCCAGAGTCACCGGCTCGCGGAGAGCCGCTTCAGATCGGCGTCGACCATCTCACGAATCATGTCCTCGAGGCTCGTCTCCGGCTCCCAGCCGAGTCGGCTCTTCGCCTTGGCCGCATCGCCGAGCAACACGTCGACTTCGGCCGGACGAAACAGTGCGGGATCGATGACGAGATGCTCCTCGGCGGCGAGGCCGCAATGCTCGAACGCGATCCGGCACATGTCGCGCACGGTCACGGTCCGCCCGGTCGCGACGACGTAATCGTCGGCAATCTGCTGCTGCAGCATCAGCCACATGGCCTTCACGTAGTCGCGAGCATGGCCCCAGTCGCGTTTCGCGTCGATGTTGCCGAGCCTCAGATTACCGGCGAGGCCGAGCTTGATCCGCGCGACGCCATCCGTAACCTTCCGCGTGACGAACTCGATGCCGCGGAGCGGGCTCTCGTGGTTGAACAGGATACCGCTGGAAGCGTGCAGCCCGAAGCTCTCACGATAATTCACGGTCATCCAGTGGGCATAGAGCTTGGCCGCCGCGTAAGGGGATCGCGGGTAGAAGGGCGTGCTCTCGGATTGCAGGGGCTCCTGGACCAGACCGTACATCTCGGACGACGACGCCTGATAGAAATGCGCGTCGGGCTTCTCGATCCGCACCGCCTCGAGCATGTTCGCGCAGCCGAGACCGGTGATGGCTCCCGTGAGCAGCGGCTGCTGCCAGGAGGTCTTCACGAAGGATTGTGCGGCAAGGTTGTACACTTCGTCCGGCTGGACGGTCCGGACGGTTCGCAAGAGGCTCGAGAGGTCGGCGAGGTCGCCGTCGACGAGCCGCACATCCTGAGCGATGCCGAGCCAGCGAAGCCGCACATCGTTGACGTCGGTCGTGCTCGACCGGCGCACGAGCCCATGGACGTCGTAGCCCTTACCGAGGAGCAGTTGCGCCAGATAGGCGCCGTCCTGCCCCGTGATGCCGGTGATGAGGGCTTTCTTCATGCGCGGTCCAGGGAAGTCCTGTCGGGAGGCACCCGTTCGAACGGGACGGGAGACATGCGGTACGATTCTCGGGAGGCCGCGTCAAAACGCGGCCCGGCGACGCGAACCTCGGCGGCAACACTATTCCGGGCGGGCCATTGTGTCGGACGCCGGAAACAACACGGCAATGGCCAGGATGCCAGGGTACGGATGCGCACTGTCAGGCCTTTGATCCTGCGGCCCGACCGGTTCGGAAGTCGGGATGCGCCGCGGGATGAGCGAGGCCAATCAACGACCGGTAGAACGCACCCTTCGCGGCATCCGCTTTCATCCCCGCATCGCTTTCGATGGCCTGCACGCCGCGCCGGATGCTAGCTTCCACCGGCAGTTGCAAGCGCCAAGCGTGGCGAACTCTTTTCTTCGCCCGAACCGAACCCTTCACGCCAGCCCGGAAACGTCATGCCCGTGACCGAAGACGAAGTTGATTGGGCCTATAAGCTCGCTTTCGGCCGGCCGGCAGAGTCGGACGACGCACGCGCCTTCTGGGCCAGCAACGCGATCGACCTCCGGCATCTTGTGGATAGACTGGTTCATTCGAGCGAGGCCGTCGCGAACAGGCAGGGTGCGCACAGAGGTGCCGTCTACGATCTGTCACCGACGTTGCAGCCCCGCCTCCTGCCGATTCTGCGCCGCCTGCGACCGCACCGGCCGGTCGGCACAGACAAGATCCGGGTCGGACGCGACCATGACGGCGGGTACGTGATGGTGGACGACCTCGATGGAATCGCAGCCGCCTATTCCCTCGGCATCAGCGACGACGTCTCCTGGGATCTCGACCTCGCCAATCGGGGGATCGAGGTCTTCCAGTTCGATCACACCATCGAGAACAGCCCGGTCGAGCACCCGCTTCTGCACTGGTCGAAGCTCGGAATCGAGGGCGTGTCGAGCGAGCAGGAGGAACTCGACACATTGACCCACATCCTGGCCCGGAACGCCCATCGCGACCGCACCGACCTCGTGCTGAAATGCGACATCGAGGGGCACGAATGGGAGATGCTGAGCCATCTCTCCTCGAATCTGCTCGATTGCTTCCGGCAGATCGTGATCGAGATCCATCTTCTCGATCGCCTCGAAAACGACGCCTTCCTCGACACGCTCCGTCGAGGCGTGCTTGCCCTGACCGCGAACCACCGCGTCGTCCACGTTCACGCGAATAATTGCGCGCCCTACTTCATCCTCGGCGGCATTCCACTTCCCTCCGTCCTGGAACTGACGCTGCTGAGGCGCGACCGTCGCCGTCTCGAGCCCAGCGACGAGACTTTCCCGACGGCCCTCGACATGCCGAACGCGCCGCACCTCGCCGATTTCCAACTCGGCACTTTCCGGTTCTGAGGGCGGCGCCCCGGAGCGCGGCTCACGGGAATCCGGCGTTCGATGAGGCAGCGAGGTGCCGCAGGTCCGCGCCGCGAAGGCCGTGCGCGCCGGAGCGCGGTTTCGATCCTGCAGCGAAGGTGGGGGGCTTTGGGATCGGGGCCTGTGCCGCGGCCTTCCGATGCGGGTCAGGTCCGGCCGTGACCGCCGATGCGGCCGCGCGCAGCAGGATGGCGATGAAGCACCGCGGCGCCGCGATGCGCGGCCGCCGCCTCTTCAGGTCATTCCCACTCGATGGTGCCGGGCGGCTTCGAGGTGATGTCGTAGGTGACGCGATTGATGCCCTTCACCTCGTTGATGATGCGGGTGGCAACCCGCCCGAGGAAGGCCATGTCGAAGGGATAGAAATCCGCCGTCATGCCGTCGACGGAGGTGACGGCACGGAGCGCGCAGACATGGTCGTAGGTCCGGCCGTCACCCATCACTCCGACCGTCTTCACGGGGAGGATCACCGCGAAGGCCTGCCAGATCGTATCGTACAACCCGGCCTTCCGGATCTCTTCGAGGTAGATCGCATCCGCCTTCCGGAGCGCATCGAGCTTCTCGGCCGTAATCGTGCCGGGACAGCGGATCGCGAGGCCCGGGCCGGGGAAGGGGTGGCGGCCGACGAAGGCCTCCGGCAGGCCGAGCTCTCGACCGAGCACCCGCACCTCGTCCTTGAAGAGTTCGCGCAGCGGCTCGACGAGCTGCATGTTCATGCGCTCGGGCAAGCCGCCCACGTTGTGATGGGACTTGATGGTGACGCTCGGCCCCCCCGTGAACGAGACGCTCTCGATGACGTCGGGATAGAGGGTGCCCTGCGCGAGGAAGGCCGCGCCGCCGATCTTCTTCGATTCCGCCTCGAACACGTCGATGAAGAGCCGGCCGATCGTCTTGCGCTTCACCTCCGGGTCGCTGACGCCCTCGAGCGCACCGAGGAAGGTGTCTTGCGCCTCCACGTGGACGAGCGGGATGTTGTAATGGTCGCGGAACAGGCGCACGACCTCCTCGGCCTCACCCGCCCGCAGCAGGCCGTGATCGACGAAGACGCAGGTCAGCTGCTCGCCGATCGCTTCGTGAATGAGAACCGCCGCCACCGCCGAGTCGACGCCGCCGGAGAGCCCGCAGATCACGCGCTCCTTTCCGACCTGCGCGCGGATCTTCTCGATCGCCTCCTCGCGATAGGCACCCATGGTCCAGTCGCCGGAGCAGCCCGCGATGTCGCGCACGAAGTTGCGGATCAGGAGCGCGCCGTGCGGCGTATGGGCCACTTCGGGGTGGAACTGCACCGCGTAGAACTTGCGCGCCTCGTCGGCCACCGCGGCGAAGGGTGCGTTCTTCGAGATCGCGACCGTGGTGAACCCGTCCGGCAGCTTCGTGACCCGGTCCCCGTGGCTCATCCAGACGGGATAGTGCTCGCCGATGTGCCAGACGCCGTTGAACAGGGCGCACTCGGCCAGGATCTCGATCTCGGCCCGGCCAAATTCGGCGTGGTGCCCGCCCTCGACCTCGCCGCCGAGCTGGGCCGCCATGGTCTGCTGGCCATAGCAGATGCCGAAGACGGGGACGCCGGAATCGAACACCACCTGCGGTGCCCGGGGCGAGGCCTCCGTGGTCACCGATTCCGGGCCGCCCGAGAGGATGACGCCCTTCGGCTTTGTCTCCGCGAAGGCTTCGGCTGCCTTCGTGAAGGGCACGATCTCGCAGTAGACGCCCTCCTCGCGCACGCGCCGCGCGATGAGCTGCGTCACCTGGCTGCCGAAATCGACGATGAGGATCTTGTCGTGGTCGGTGGTCGTCATGGCCTGCAGTTAGACGAGCGCCCGCGCCCGTGCAACGCGCCTGCCCGCAGGGCTGGGAGGCACCGGCTCGAAGGCTGGGGATCGGGAGCGCGAGGACGATCCGGGCGGACCGCAGCATTAAGGGGATGTTCACGCCCCGGCAGCGAAAGGGGCCGCCCAGTCCACACGCTCAGGAGCCTCACGCCATGAGAGCAACGATCCTCGGACTCACCGCCGTCGCGCTCGCCGGCATCACTCCCGCCGCCGCGTTGCCGATCGCCGGCAACCCGCTCGTGGCACCCGCCACCGGAATCGAGCAGGCGCGCGTGGTCTCGCGCACCGTCATCCGCGGCCCGCGCTGCAAGACGGTCGTGGTCAAGCGACGCGGCCCCTACGGCCGGGTGGTCGTGGAACGCCGGCGCCGCTGCTTCTGAACATCCTGAAAGACCTCCGAATGGCCCCGCTCCGGGGCCATTCGCCGTTTCAGGACCGCTCCAGCGTGGCGACGTAGAACCCCTCCGTGCCGGTCAACGCCGGGCTCATCTGCAATCCGTGCTCCGTGAAGCGCAGGAAGTCCGCGAGACCCGGCAGGAGCCGATCCACGACGCTCCGCGACGGCACAACCGCGAAGGCGCCTCCGCTTCGCCCCAGCAGGCCCGCGATCGCGCCGTCGTTCTCTTCGGGCAGGATCGAGCAGGTGATGTAGGTGATGCGCCCGCCGGGGCGGACGAGGCGGCTCGCGCGGTCGAGAACCGCGGCCTGTTCACTGAGCCGGGTCGCGAGGCTGCCCGGACGCAGGCGCCACTTCGCGTCCGGGTTGCGGCGCCAGGTGCCCGTGCCGGTGCAGGGAGCGTCGACGACGACACGATCGACGGTGCCGTCGAGATCTTCGAGGACGTCGGCGCGGGCGCGCCCGGTGCGGGGCGTGCGCACCTCCGCCTCGGCGCCGGCCCGGCGCAGCCGCTCGTGGATGGGCGCGAGGCGGCGCGGGTCACCGTCCGTTGCGACGAGGCGGCCCCGATTGCCCATCTCGGCCGCGAGGGCGAGCGTCTTGCCCCCACCCCCGGCGCAGAGATCGACGACCGTCTCGCCGGGCTCCGCCCCCGCGAGCAGGCTCGCGATCTGCGAACCCTCATCCTGGATCTCGTACCAGCCTTCGAGGAATTCCGGCTCGACATGCAGCGCGGGACCCCGCCCGTCGGCGCCGATCGGGATGCGCAGGCCCTGGGGCGCGTGCGGCGTCGGCGCGGCGGAGAGGTGGCCGAGGCTCGCGAGGGCATCGGCCCGGCTCCGCTTCAAACTGTTGATGCGGATATCGAGCGGCGCCCGGCGGCCGAGCGCGCGCAATTCCGGCAGCAGGTCGTCGCCCAGTATGGCCCGGAGCGAGGGCAGCACCCAATCGGGCGCGTCCCCCGCGATCTCCGGGGGCGCCCCGGCGAGGCTGCCCGCCTCCACCCGCTCGCGTTCCGTCTCGGTGAGCGGCGCCGGCGCGAAGCGCTCGCCGCTGAACAAACCGGCGATCGTCGGCGCGGCGAGGCCCTGCTGCAGGCGCAGCGAGCCGATCAGCACGGCGCGCGGGCTGTCCGCGCCCATGATCCAGGCTGCGGAGGCGCGGCGGCGCAGTGCGTCGTAGACGAGGCTCGCGATCGCCGCGCGATCGCCCGAGCCGGCGAAGCGATGGGCGAGGCCCCAATCCTTCAGGGCATCGGAGGCCGGCCGGCGGCGCTCGGTGATGTCGGCCAGAACCTCGATGGCGGCGGAGCAGCGTGCGGCGGGGGTCAGGTCGAACTCTCCTTCAGAAACGATTCACGCTGCCGCGATACGGCCACGCTTCGCGCCCAGCCGGGCCACATTACGGCCGAGCTTCCGGCGCGATCCCGGCTCAGAACGCGAGGGCCTGCCCTTCGTCAACGCCGGAGCCAACAAGCCAGCCATGTCGCCCGTCATCCATCTTGCCGCCGCCGGCCTCCTGGCTCTCGCGGTCGCCGCCTGCTCGACGGCGCCGGCCGCGCCCGACCTCACGCCGCCGCCGCGCCGGCCGGTCGATGCCAAGACGCAGCTCGAATACGGCAGCCCGCCGCCCCCGCCGCCCGGCCCGCGCTACTGAGCCATCCGCTCAGGCCGCCTCGCGGGCGCGCCGCCGTTCGTAGGTCTTGAGGTGGGTGTAGGCCCGCTCAAGATGCGGACGCGCGGCGCCCTGCGCAGCATCTCTCCCCCGCGCGATCAGGTCGCCCACGATGTGGTCGGCCTCGATCCGGCCACCACCCTCGATGTCGCGCAGCATCGAAGCGGTGACGGGCGAGCCCTCCTGCGTCAACATCGTGCGGGCACCGGCCGCGACCTTGGCCCGCGGCTCGAAGCCGGACGCCGAGGCCACCGCCACACACTCGGCGTAGAGCCCCTCGACGAAGTCTCTCCCGCCCGGCGCACCGACGATGTCGCCGATGCTGCCGCGCATCAGGCAGGTGCTGCCCGCGAGCGTCGCGAGGAAGACCCACTTTTCCCACATCTCGAGCAGGATGGTCGCGCTGAGCTTCGGCTGGAAACGCGCGCCTTCCATCAGGGCATCGATCGCCTCGACACGGGCCGAGCGCGTGCCGTCGCGCTCGCCGAAGGTCAGGGTGCAGAATTCGCTCATGTGGCGGATCTCACCCGCCTGACCGAGGGTCGCCACGATCGCGCATGAGCCGCCGAGGACCCGCTCGGATCCGAAGCGGGCGTCGAGGGCATCGAGGTGGCGCACGCCATTGAGGATCGGCAGCACGCTCGTGTCTTGGCCGATTGCGGGCGCGACGTCGCGGATCGCCCCGTCGAGGTCGTAGGCCTTGCAGGAGAAAAGAACGAGATCGAAGACGCCTCCCTTGCCCGCGGAGAGCGCGTCGGCCGTCACCGTCTGGGGCTCGGGGATATGTGCGTCGCCGAGCGGGCTACGGACGGCGAGACCGTCTGTCCGGAGCTTCTCCGCCCGCGCCGGACGCACGAGGAACGTGACGTCGCGCCCAGCCTCGGCGAGGCGCGCCCCGTAATAGCCGCCGGTCGCCCCTGCTCCAACCACGAGCACCCGCATCGAACCTCTCCTGCCGCCAGGACCCTGTGCCGGCCCTCCATGCGCGCGACGGCACGCGGATGCAACGGAGCTTCAGGTCCCGAGCGGCGTGAAGAGGATGCGCCAGGCGAAGATGAGCCACATCAGGCCGAGGATTAGGACGCCCGCCATGTAGGCGCGGAAGCGGCTCGGCACGTGGTTCGAGGTCACGAAGATGTAGGCGTGGGCGTAGCGCGACAGCACGAAGATCCAGGCCAGCACGACGAAGACGACGTCCGCCTTGCGGGTGTAGAGCGCCAGAGGCACGAGCGCGAAGAACAGGACTGGGATCTCGAACTGGTTCGCGAAGGCGTTGGCCGCGGCCTGGACCTTCGGGGGCCAGTTGCGCTCGCCGAGCGCGATGTCCCCGATCCGGACTCGCCCAGCCCCGATCTCGGCGAAGCGTCGCCGCCCCATGACGCCGATCAGGATGAAGACGAGAAGCACCTGCACGAAGACGGGCGCGAGGATGGCCTGGACGGTCATGAGGAAGTCCGCGGGGGCGCGCACCATCGTGCGCGCCCTCCCCTGAGAAGAAGGATCGGGTGCGTCAGCCTCAGGTCCGGCTCGGGTAGTTTGGGCTCTCGCGGGTGATGGTCACGTCGTGCACGTGGCTCTCGCGCAGGCCCGCATTGGTGATGCGGATGAACTGCGCCCGCTCCTGAAACTCCGGCACGGTCGCGGCACCGACGTAGCCCATGGCGGCGCGCAGGCCACCGACGAGCTGGTGGAGCACCGCGGCGACCGGTCCCTTGTAGGGGACCTGACCTTCGATTCCCTCGGGCACGAGCTTGTGCGTCTCGCTGACCTCGGCCTGGAAGTAGCGGTCCGCGGAGCCGCGGGCCATGGCACCCACCGAGCCCATGCCGCGGTAGCTCTTGTACGAGCGGCCCTGGTAGAGAAAGACCTCGCCCGGCGCCTCGTCGGTGCCCGCGAGCAGCGAGCCGAGCATCGCCACCGAGGCGCCGGCGGCGATCGCCTTGGCGAGGTCGCCGGAGTACTTGATGCCGCCATCCGCGATCACGGGCACGTCGGCCTCGTAGGCGGCTTCGACCGCCTCCATGAGGGCGGTGAGTTGGGGCACGCCGACGCCTGCCACGATCCGCGTCGTGCAGATCGAGCCTGGGCCGATGCCGACCTTGATGGCATCGGCGCCCGCATCGATGAGGGCTTGCGCACCCTCCTTCGTGGCGACGTTGCCGGCCACGACCTGGACCGCATTCGAGAGCTGCTTCACCCGGCGCACGCTCTCGAGCACCTTGATCGAGTGGCCGTGCGCGGTGTCGACCACGATGACGTCGCAGCCGGCATCGATCAGGCGCTCGGCGCGCTCGAAGCCGCTGTCGCCCGTCGTCGTCGCGGCGGCCACGCGCAGACGCCCCTGCTCGTCCTTGACGGCGTGCGGATACGCGACGCGCTTCTCGATGTCCTTGACGGTGATCAGGCCGATGCAGCGGTAATGGTCGTCGACGACGAGGAGCTTCTCGATCCGGAACTGGTGCAGGAGGCGCTTGGCCTCGTCCTGCGTCACGCCCTCGCGCACGGTGATGAGACGGTCGCGCGTCATCAGCTCGGCGACGGGCTGGCCGGCATTGGTCGCGAAGCGCACGTCGCGGTTCGTCAGGATGCCGACGAGCTTGCCGCGGGAGCCGTTGGGGCCCCGCTCCACCACGGGAATGCCGGAGATGCGGTTCGCCTTCATCACCTCGAAGGCGTCGGCGAGCGTTTCGTCGGGGTGGATGGTGATGGGGTTCAGCACCATGCCCGACTCGTACTTCTTGACGAGACGGACCTGCTCGGCCTGCTCCGGGGGCTCCAGATTGCGGTGGATGACCCCGAGGCCGCCGTTCTGCGCCATGGCGATGGCCATCGGCGCCTCGGTCACGGTGTCCATCGCCGAGGCGAGGATCGGCAGATTGAGGGCGATCGTGCGCGTCAGGCGGGTCGCGACATTGACATCGGTCGGCATCACCGAGGAGGCGGCGGGCCGCAGCAGAACGTCGTCGAACGTCAGGCCCTCGATGATGGAGTCGCTGCTGATCCGGGCCATGTGCCAACTACCTCACGGGCATCGCGCCGGGCCGGATTCGGCGCAACGGCGTCACTGGGTTGGCACGGGCCAGTATCATGCGCGGCAGGTCCGCGCAAAGCGGGACGCGGGCGGGGCAACAGGAAAACGGTCAGGCCCGCCCTGCGCCGGCCGCATGGCGGCCCGGCGCCGCATCCCGTGTCAGTTCGAGCGGCCGGCAGGGCCCTTGTCCGTCCAGTCGGGCGGCAGGCCGATGTAGTCGCCGATCATGCCGTCGATCCCGGGGGCGCGGCCGAAGGCCTCGCAATCCGGATCGAGCGGCGCCTCGCCGAGCACCGTGATGCGGATGCGGTCGTAGGTCGGGAGCGTCAGCGGCGCCTTGAACGGGTCCTGCCCGGTGGCGAGGAAGAAGCCGAAATCCTGCCCGAACTCACCCGCGAGATCGTAGATGTCGCTCGCCGGCGAGAAGCGCGCTTGGTTCGTGAAGGCGTTCGCCGCCCCGCCCCAGACCATCGCGGCCCGCTGATCGTGGCGCCTGTCGAGCGCCTCGGCCTCGACCGTGAGGCTCCCGAGGCCGATGGGCAGGCGTGGGATCGGCACGCGACCGACCGCGGTGGCGAAGCCGACCCCGACCTGGGAGGCCACGGTGACAGCGGCCGAGGTCGCGATGGTCGCGCCCGCGGCCGGCACGTTGGTGAGTTCGGCGCGGGTGACGGCGGCGCGGATCGTCAGGTCGGCCTTGCGGGTCGAGACCACGTCGTAGCGCAGCGACAGCTCGTAGCAGAGGGCGCGGTCGGCGGCATTGGCGACGAGCTTGCGCTCGGCCGGCGTGAGACCCGGCGCCACGGCCTGCGAAAACTCCGTCGGGATGATGCGGACCGTGCGGGTCTGCGGCAGGGCTGCGCGGTCGAGATAGATGCGGGCGCTGCTCGCCGTCTCCTCGCTGGAGGCCAGACGGTCGTAGCGGGTCAGCGAGCCCGTCTCGTTCAGGAGCACCGTGCCGCAGGCGGCGAGGGCCGTGAGCAGGGTGATTCCGGCGGTGAGGCGGGGCAGGGAACGGGGCGTTTTCAGCCGAAGAGGCATCCTGTCACTTTCGCGGCGAGGTCTCGTGCGACGGCGACAGCCCCCGTCGCAACCGTCCCGCGGCGCAGGGGCTAGGCCCGTCGCGCAGTGATGGCTGGAGCGGCGGCAGGCCGGCGTGTTGCGGCTGAGCTTAAGCGCCTTCCGGCTCGCCCGGAACGGGATTCGCCGTTAACGAAGCACTTACGACCGGCCGTGTGGCCCGGGCGACACGAACCAGCAACATACGATTGTGGCGCGCGCTTCATCCCGCGGCTTTCGCGACGTCGGCGCCCCACGCAACCTCGATCGCACCTCGACCATTCTCCGCCCGATGCGCACGTCCCGAATCGTCCCCCTCGTCGTCGCCACCGCCCTCTTCATGGAGAACACCGACTCGACGGTGATCGCGACGGCTCTGCCCACCATTGCGGCAAGCCTCGGCGAGGACCCGATCGCGTTGAAGCTCGCGCTCACCTCGTACCTCGTCAGCCTCGCGATCTTCATTCCGATCAGCGGTTGGATGGCCGACCGCTACGGTGCCCGCACGGTGTTCCGCGCGGCGCTGACGGTCTTCATGGCAGGCTCACTGGCCTGCGCGGCCTCGAACGGCCTCGGTTGGTTCGTCGCCGCCCGCTTCCTGCAGGGGATCGGCGGCGCGATGATGGTGCCGGTCGGCCGCCTCGTGATCCTGCGCAGCGTGCCGAAGGCGGAGCTCGTCACGGCACTCGCCTACCTCACCATTCCCGCTCTGATCGGACCGATCATGGGGCCGCCCCTCGGCGGCCTCATCACCACCTGGCTCGACTGGCGCTGGATCTTCCTCATCAACATCCCGATCGGCCTGATCGGGATCGGCCTCGCGACCGCCTTCTTCGAGGATCTGCGCGAGCCCGAGCGCCCTCCCCTTGACCTGAGCGGCTTCCTGATGCTGGCCCTCGGCCTCGCAACCCTGATGCTGGGCCTCGCCTCGACCGGGCGCCACCTTCTTCCGGACTGGCTGAGCTGGGCCTGCCTCGGTGTGGGTGCGGCCCTCCTTGTCCTCTATCTGCGGCATTCCCGTGCGGTGGCGCATCCGGTGCTCAGGCTCGACCTCTTCCGTCACCCCACCTTTCGTGCCTCCGTCGTCGGAGGCAGCCTCTTCCGGATCGGCACGGGCGCGATTCCCTTCCTGCTGCCGCTCATGCTGCAGATCGGCTTCGGCCTCGATCCGCTGCAATCGGGCCTCATCACCTTCGCGGCGGCGGCCGGCGCCATGTTCGTCAAGACGGTGGGACCCCGGATCCTCCGGGCGTTCGGATTCCGCCGCGTGATGGTGACGAACGCGGTGCTCGCGGCCGGCTTTCTCGCCGTGAACGGCCTCTTCACGGCCCAGACGCCGCATTGGCTGATCGTGGCTTTGCTCTTCGTCGGCGGCTGCCTTCGGTCGCTCCAGTTCACCTGCGTGAACGCCATCGCCTACGCCGATCTCGAATCCCGCGACATGAGCGCGGGCACGAGCCTCGCCAGCGTCGCCCAGCAGATCTCGCTCAGCCTCGGCGTCACGATCGGCGCGCTCGCGCTGGAAGCGGCAGCCGGCTGGCAGGGTCGGAATGCCATACGCGCCGAGGATTTCGCCCCGGCTTTCCTCGCGGTCGCGCTGGTCTCGGGCGCCTCGGTCCTGGCCTTCCGCCGGCTCGCGCCGGATGCGGGTGCCGAGGTCTCCGGCCAGCGCATCGCGAGGGCACAGCCCGCCGGCGCCCCGGGCCGCACCTGACTCGGCGGCCTGGAGCGGCTTTGGGAGGACGGCTAAGCGGCTGCTCGCGCGGCGGACGCCCGCTTCGGTCGCGCGGGCGCCCGAGCTGCAGCCTTCGGAGCATTTTTGGCCGGCTTCGCGGAGGCGCGCCCGATGCGCCAGCCCTGCCAGCTCCAGGCTCCCGGCCCCATCAGCGCGTAGATCAGGAACCCGCCGGCGAGGCCGAGGTCGGCCAGGAACAGCGTGCGCTCGGCGACCGACGGGGCTCCGACGAAGTGCCAGAACGGGTGAAGCAGGAACGCCATCGTCGCGACGAAGCCCGCGAGCGCAAGGCCGGTCAGGCGCGGTAGCACCCCTAGGATGATGGCCAGCGGACCGAAAACCTGAACGATCACCGCAGCCGTGGCGAGCACGTTCGGAGAGGGCAGACCGGTGCCCGCGAGCGTCAAGGCGAAACCCGAGACGTTGAGTGCCCGGGCGATGCCGGTGGGCAGGAGAGCCGCCGCGAGCAGCAGGCGCGAGGTGAGTAGCAAACCGTCCTGGGCGCGGGCGATCACGTGAGAGACTCCGGTCTCGAAAGGGTCGCCCGCAGGCTCGCGGGGCCGCATGAAGACCGGGTTAAGGATGCGGGGTTCTCAACCGGAGACGCCGCCGCGGAACAGACGCCCGTGCTCGGTCCAGGCGACGACGATGAGGGCGAGGGTGCCGAGCCCCGCGTAGCCGATTCCGATCGGCAGGGTGCTGCCGTCGAATGCCCGGCCGATCAGGTAGCCGCAAAAGGCGCCGAGGATGGTCGTGTAGAACCCGAGGACGGACGAAGCGGTCCCGGCGATGGCGCCGAGGGGCTGCAGCGCCAGCGCGTTGAAGTTCGGCATCGCGAAGCTGAGCAGGAACTGGTTGAGCGCCAGCACGCCGAGGAACAGGGCGAGCGGGGGCTGCCCGTGATAGGCGAGGCTGCTGCAGACCTGAGCGATGCCGACGACGACGAAGGCGATGAGGCCGGCATGCGACAGCGGGCGCATGCCGAGCCGGCGCACCGCGCGGGCGTTGACCAGGGTCGCCGCGCCCATGGCGCCCGCGACGGCGCCGAAGGCCAGCGGGAACAGGCTGCCGAGGTGATAGAGCCCCGTGTCGAACACCTGCTGGGCCGAGCCGACATAGCCCATGATGCACCCGGTCAGGAGCCCGAGCGCCGTGGCATAGCCGACAGCGGTCCGGTTTCGCAGCGTAAGGAGCAGCGCCTGCCCCGTCGCCCTCAGGGAGAGCGGGCGACGAAACTCCGGGTGCAGCGTCTCGGGCATCCGCGCCGTGAACCAGACGACGAGAATGCCGGCGAGCACCAGCATCGAGACGAAGACGTAGGTCCAGGAACCGAGCGCCAGCATCATGCCCCCGATCGCGGGCGCGATCATCGGCACGATCAGGAAAACCATCATGATGAGCGACATCACACTCGCCATCTCGCGCCCGGCGAAGCGATCGCGGACGATCGCCGTCGAGAGCACGCGCCCGCCCGCCGCGCCGAGCCCCTGGATGACGCGCGCGGCGAGCAGCCAGCCGAAGGACGGTGCCGCCATGGCGAGGAAGCAGCCGGCGACGTAGATCGCGAGGCTCGCGAGCAGCACCGGCCTCCGGCCGAGCGCGTCGGACAGCGGTCCGTAGACGATCTGCGCGAGGCCGAACCCGATCATGTAGACATAGACGAGAAGTTGCAGACTGTTCGGATCATCGATGCCGAACCGGGCCTGGATCGCCGGGAAGGCGGGGAGCAGATTGTCGATCGAGATCGCGGTGACGGCCATCATCAGCGCGACGATGGCGACGAACTCGGCGAAGCCCGGCCCGCTCCAGGCTGGGGCCTCGCGCAGCGTTGCAGCCTCGGAATGACGGAGCGGTGCGGTCACGGACGGCCTTCGCTGGGGATTGGAGATCGGAGAACGCGCGGGCGGCCGGTTCGGCGCCGCCGGGAATCCGCCCGGTTAGGCGGCGCGGCGGGCTGCCGATGTGTGGACGCACACCGACGCGTTCACGCCGCAATGAACCCTCAACCTGCCAAGCTTCGGGATCGTCGCTCCCGTTCCGGAGGGCCAGCATGCACGGCGTCCGCCTCTTCGCGCTCATTCTTCTCGGCTGGACGGGTCTCTCGATCGGGGCCGCGAGGGGCGAAGCGCCGCCGGACTTCGCAGACCGGGCGGAATCCCTCGTCCTCCCGCTGGCACGGAGCGGCCTGTTCTCCGGCGCGATCCTCGTGGCGCATCGCGGCGTGCCCGTCTTCCGCCGCGCCTACGGCTACGCGAACAGGGAATGGGAGGTTCTCAACACGCCCGAGACGCGGTTCCGGGTCGGTTCGATCACCAAGCAGTTCACGGCAGCCGCGATCCTGAAGCTCGCCGAGACGGGGCGGCTCACGCTGGAGGATCCGATCCGGCTCTTCTATCCGCAGGCACCGGACGCCTGGGCAGGCGTCACGATCCGGATGCTCCTGAACCACACGTCCGGCATCCCGAGCTACACGAACCTGCCGGACTATTACGCGCGCATCCAGCGGCTCGAATTGAGTCCGCAGGCGATCGTCGCGCTGACAGCGGACAAGCCGCTCCTGTTCGAGCCCGGTCGCGGCTTCGACTACAACAATACCGGCTATATCCTGCTGGGCCTCGTGATCGAGGCGGCATCCGGCCTCTCCTACGAGCGCTACCTGCGCGAGACGTTCTTCGATCCGCTCGGCCTGAACGACACCGGATACGACGACGCGACCACGATCCTGCCCCGGCGGGCCGCAGGCTACCGACACGCCAACGGCCGCTGGCGCAACGCCTTTCCGATCGCCTCCAGCATACCCTACGCCGCGGGCGCGCATTACTCGACCCTCGACGATCTCCTCGCCTGGGACCACGCCCTGTTCTCGGATCGGGTGATCTCGGCGCCGTCGCGCCGGGCGATGTTCACGGATGGCGGCTACGGCTACGGGCTCGCCTGGTTCCTCGGAACGGCTCATGGCCACCGGCTCTGGTCTCATGGCGGCAACATCAACGGCTTCCTGACCATCAAGGACAACTACCCCGACGACGACCTCGTGGTTCTCGTCCTCGCGAACACCGAGACGGCTCCCGTTCAGACCTTGGCCCGCGAGATCGCGGCCCTCTGGTTCGGCGATCTCGAGCCGAAATCCGATATCGTGCTCGAGCCGGAGATCATGGACCGCTATGCGGGGCGCTACCGGCTGTCAGACGGGGCCATCCTGACGCTCGTGCGCGAGGGCGATCATCTCATGGTCGCGCTCTCCGGCGAGTCCGCCGTCCCGTTCGCGCCGGAAGGCGACCGGACCTTCCTGTCCCGGGAGCGGGACACCCGCATCACGATGGACACGGAGCCCGACGGAAGACCCACCGGCCTCATCCTGAGCCGGGGCACGACCGACCGGATGGCCGAGCGGATCGAGGAGCCGGCGCAGCACTGACGGCGGGTGGGCCGCAGTCGCCATCCCGGCCGTTCGAGGCTAAGATGCGCCGCGGACGGCTTCAGCGGCGGCGCCGGATGGACGCGAGGCTGTGATCCCGTACGAAGCGGGCCGGCCCGCGCCGCCCGCGCCGCCCGCGCCCTGTGTACGAGATTCTTATGGCCAAAAGTCCAACTTGATTTGGGGGGCCATCTGCCATTGGCTGCGGCCGAGAAAATCAACACCGCACAAGAAACGCCACCCGGAGGAGATCCCCATGAACAAGCCGGAATTTCTGGGCTCGACCACGAAGTCGCCCTTCGCGGCGCGCTATGACAACTTCATCGGCGGCCAGTGGGTCGCGCCCGCCAACGGCCGCTATTTCGAGAACACCTCCCCGATTACCGGCCGCGTCGTCTGCGAGGTCGCGCGCTCCGACGCCCAGGACATCGAGAAGGCGCTGGACGCCGCGCACGCGGCGAAGGACGCCTGGGGCCGCACCTCCCCGGCCGAGCGCGCCCGCATCCTCAACAAGATGGCCGACCGGATGGAGGAGAACCTCGATCTGATCGCCCTGGCCGAGACCTGGGACAACGGCAAGCCGATCCGCGAGACGACCCACGCCGACATCCCCCTCGCCATCGACCACTTCCGGTATTTCGCCGGCTGCGTGCGGTCGCAGGAAGGCTCGATCTCGGAGATCGACCACGACACCGTGGCCTACCATTTCCACGAGCCGCTCGGCGTCGTCGGCCAGATCATTCCGTGGAACTTCCCGATCCTGATGGCGGTCTGGAAGCTCGCCCCCGCCCTCGCCGCGGGCAATTGCGTGGTGCTCAAGCCGGCCGAACAGACCCCGGCCTCGATCCTCGTCGTGCTCGAGTTGATCGGCGATCTCCTGCCGCCGGGTGTCCTCAACGTCGTCAACGGCTTCGGCCTCGAGGCGGGCAAGCCGCTGGCCTCCTCGCCGCGCATCGCCAAGATCGCCTTCACCGGCGAGACGACGACGGGCCGGCTGATCATGCAGTACGCCTCGCAGAACCTGATCCCGGTGACGCTGGAGCTCGGCGGCAAGTCGCCGAACATCTTCTTCGCCGACGTCGCCAACGAGGACGACGATTTCCTCGACAAGGCGCTCGAGGGCTTCACGATGTTCGCCCTCAACCAGGGCGAGGTCTGCACCTGCCCGAGCCGCGCGCTCGTCCACGAGTCGATCTACGACCGCTTCATCGAGAAGGCGATCAAGCGCGTCGAGGCGATCGTGCAGGGCTCCCCGCTCGATCCCGCCACCATGATCGGTGCCCAGGCATCGGGCGAGCAGCTCGAGAAGATCCTCAGCTACATCGACATCGGCCGGCAGGAGGGCGCCCAGGTGCTCACCGGCGGCGAGCGCAAGCGGCAGGACGGCGACCTCGCCGAGGGCTTCTACGTGAAGCCGACCGTGTTCAAGGGCCACAACAAGATGCGGATCTTCCAGGAGGAGATCTTCGGGCCCGTGCTCTCGGTGACCACCTTCAAGGACGACGCGGAGGCGCTCTCGATCGCCAACGACACGCTCTACGGCCTGGGCGCGGGCGTGTGGACCCGTGACGGAACCCGCGCCTACCGCTTCGGCCGGGCGATCCAGGCCGGCCGCGTCTGGACGAACTGCTACCACGCCTACCCGGCCCACGCGGCCTTCGGCGGCTACAAGCAGTCCGGCATCGGCCGCGAGACCCACAAGATGATGCTCGATCACTACCAGCAGACCAAGAACATGCTGGTGAGCTACTCCCCGAAGAAGCTCGGCTTCTTCTGAGAGCCTCGCCCCGCACGAGGAGAGCGCCCCGGCCGTCAGGCCGGGGCGTTTTCGTATCGAGCCCCCCGTGCCGGCCCCTGCCGATCGCGCCGCCGCGCGCCACATGGGACGGGAGCGCCCCCGCCGACCATCGGCGACGGGACCTGATCAGAGAGGATGCGCCCATGTCCGAGCCCGAGACCCTTCAGGCCAACACCGCAGAGCGAGCCGGCGTCGACGGCACGCCCCTGCGCGTCACCGCCACGCCCGCCGCGCTGGAGCTGATCGAGGAACTGCGCGCCGACCACGGCCCGGTCATGTTCCACCAATCCGGAGGCTGCTGCGACGGCTCCTCGCCGATGTGCTATCCCGTCGGCGATTTCATCACGAGCGACGGCGACGTGCATCTCGGCCAGGTCGGCGGCGCCGACTTCTTCATCAGCCGCTCGCAATTCGAGGTCTGGAAGCACACCCACATCATGCTCGACGTGGTGCCCGGCCGCGGCGGCATGTTCTCGCTCGAGAACGGCCGAGAGAAGCGCTTTCACATCCGCTCGCGCCTGTTCTCGGCTGCCGAGAACGAGGCGCTCGCCGGCGCCTGCCGGATCTAGTCCGCGCGCTCCGCGCCGCGATAGCCGGTCGCCAGGACGTAGAGCTCGCTCGAATCCGCCCGGCTCGCGGGCGGCTTGACGTGGCGCACCAGGGTGAAGTCGCGCTTCAGGTCGGCGAGCAAGCTCCCCTCCGTCCCGCCCTGGAAGACCTTGGCGACGTAGCTGCCGCCGGGGGCGAGGATCTCGCGCGCGAACTCGGCGGCCGTCTCGGCAAGCCCGATGATGCGCAGGTGGTCTGTCTTCTTATGGCCCGTCGTATTGGCCGCCATGTCCGACATGACGAGGTCGGCCGGTCCGCCGAGCAGTTCGGTGAGACGGTGCGGCGCGCTCGGATCGAGGAAGTCGAGGGTGATGAACTCGACACCGGGCATCGGCTCGATCTCGAGGAGGTCGATACCGACGACCCGCCCCTCGGGGCCGGCCACCTTCGCCGCCACCTGCGACCAGCCGCCTGGAGCCGCGCCGAGATCGACCACCCGCTGGCCCGGTTTCAGGATGCCGAAGCGCTCGTCGATCTCCAGGAGCTTGAAGGCTGCGCGGGAGCGGTAACCCTCGCGCTTGGCGCGGGCGACGTAGGGGTCGTTCAGCTGCCGCTCGAGCCAGCGCTTCTGGGACAGGGTGCGCCCGCGCCCCGTTTTCACCCGCTGCTTCAGCTCGCCCCGAACGCCGCCTCCCCCTCCCCCGGCACCACGCCTGTCGCTCACCGGTAGCCTCCACGGCGCCACACGCCGTCTTCGCGCATCATGTTCATCAGAAGCCCCTCGCGCAGGCCGCGATCGGCGATGCGCAGGCGCTCCGACGGGAAAGCGCGCCGGATCGCCTCCAGGATCGCGCAGCCCGCCAGTACCAGATCGGCACGGTCGCGGCCGATGCAAGGGTTGTCGGCTCGCTGCTCGAGCCGTGTATCGAGAAGATCCTCGATCGCGTCCGTCACCTCGGCGTCGCTCATCCAGAGTCCGTCGACCCGGCGCCGCTCGTAGCGCACCAGGCGCAGATGCATGGCGGCGAGCGTCGTGACCGTCCCGGATGTCCCGAGCAGGTGGAAATTCGCCGCCGTGGCCGCGGCTGCGGCGCGGATCGCGAAGCGCGCCAGAAGGTCCGCCACCTCCTCGACCATGCCCTCGAACATCATCCGCGTCACCTCGGCGCCGCCGTGGCGCTCGGCGAGGGTGACGACGCCGACGGGCAGCGAGTCCCAGGCCCGGATGCGCAGGGTCGGATCGGCGGACGGGTTCGTCGCCGCGCCGTCGAGCCACGCGATCTCGGTCGAGCCGCCTCCGATGTCGAAGATCACGACCGATTCCGCCCGCGGGTCGGCCAGCGCGGCGCAGCCCGTGACGGCGAGGTAGGCTTCCGTCTGCCGATCAACGATCTCGAGATCGAGTCCGACATCGCTGCGCACGCGCTCGACGAAGTCGGCGCCGTTGGTGGCGAGCCGGCAGGCTTCCGTGGCGATGATCTTGGCCCGCACGACGCCGCGGGACTGCATCTTGGCGCGGCAGATGCGCAGGGCCTCGACGGTTCGCTCCACCGCGGCCTCGCTGAGCCGGTCGGAATTGCCCAATCCCTCACCGAGGCGGACGATCCGCGAGAAGGCGTCGATGACACGGAACCCATGCGAGGCGGGCTCCGCGATGAGGAGGCGGCAGTTGTTGGTGCCGAGATCGAGGGCCGCGTAGGCGTTGCGGCGGCCCTGTCGGGCCGGCCCGGCGTGGCGCAGCGGCGCGGCGCCCGCGCCGGCAGCACGCGGCGGGTCGCCTGCGAAACGTGTCACCGGCGCCCCGTCGCGGGTTGCCGATGGGCCGGCCGCGGCAGGGCGGGCCGGCACGGCGGCGGCACTCTCGTCCCTCATCGGCGGTGCCGAGATCCTCAACGCGTGGCCCGGGCGGAAAGCCCGGCCATCATTCTCAAGGAACCTACAAGCTCGCCTGAGAACTGCAAAGCCTCGAATGCAGTTCGACCCCCGCCGGATGCCCTCAGGCCACGGCCTTGACGGTTCCGGCCATGCGAGGGGTCGGGCGCAGCAGGCTCTTCACCTGGCTGTAGGGGCGCGGGCGATTGATCACCTCGTCGAGGCGCGACCACAGGGTCTTGGGAGAGAAGGGCTTGGCGATGATCTCGTTGACGCCGAGCGAGATCGCCCTGTCGACCACGTTGCGGCGCGGCTGTGCCAGCATGAGGATGATCGGGACGGTGGGGCACGGCGAGGTGGCGGGTGTCCGGGCGAGGCGGATGAACTCCTCTCCGGAGAGGATCGCGAGGTCCCAGTCGATGATGGTGAGGTCCGGCTTGCTCTCGGCCAGCACGCCCAGCGCCTCCGCGCCGTCCGGCGCCTCCAGCACGCGCTTGATGCCGACACGCATCAGCATGTCCCGCACGATGCGGCGAATGTAGAGGCTCTCGTCGACGACGAGGGCTGAGAGATCGGGGAAAGTCGGGGTCGCGATCATCGGGCCGGAACACGGCCGCGCGCAGCGGCCGGCAGACAGGATAGCGCCACCATCTTTTCCCGTTCCCTAACGCGGACCCGTGTCCCGATCTGGGTACCGGCGGTTGCAGGGTGCCGGTTCCGTTGCGTACCTTCCGGCCTTCACAATTGACGATCGCCGCACCGCCCGGGCGCCGGGTCTCGGTAGTTCGCTACCGGAAAGTGATGGAACCGGCCCTCTGCGCGGCAGAAGGTTCTTGCGGTACGGCCGGGTTTGCGTCAGGACTGAGGCGTTATTCTTGGTTACCGCGACCAGGAGTAATGATAGTGCGGAGCGTGGGCTGTCTGGGATGGCGCGCACGCGGTATTCGAGACGATGGTCGGCGGGACGGGTTTGCGAGCTTTCTAATGGGACGTGGTCGTGATTTCAGGGGGCCGCAGAAGCGCGGCTTCGATGAGAGTGGCGAGCCGCGGTGGCCGGATCAGGCGCCGCCGAGCGGCGGCTTCGGTGGCGGTTTCGGCGGCGGATATGGCGGTGGCGGCGGCTTCGACCGTGGTCCGTCGCGTGCTGCAGCGGTCCCTACGGGACCGGAGCGTGATGCCACGGTGAAGTGGTTCAACAAGGAGAAGGGCTTCGGCTTCGTCGAACTCGGCGACGGTTCGGGCGATGCCTTCCTCCACATCCGCGCCGTCGAGGCTGCCGGTCATGCCGACCTGCTGCCCGGCACCCGGCTGACGGTCCAGACGGCCCAGGGCCAGAAGGGTCCGCAGGTGACGAACGTGACCAGCGTCGACACCTCCACGGCCGAGGCGGCTCCGCCCCGGCGCGACGCGCGCCCGCCGCGCTCCGGCTTCGGCGGGGGTGAGCGGTTCGGTGGCGGCGACCGCTTCGGCGGCGGCGGCGATCGGTTCGGCGGGGGTGGCGGCGGCGGTGGCGGTCGTTTCGCTTCCGGCCCCTCGGTCGAGATGACCGGCACGGTGAAGTGGTACGATCCGGCCAAGGGCTTCGGCTTCGTCTCCGTCAATGACGGCGGCAAGGACGTGTTCGTGCATCGCTCCGCCCTGTCTCGTGCCGGCCTCGATTCGCTGGCCGAGGGCCAGCAGGTCACGCTCGGCGTGGTCGAGGGCCAGAAGGGTCGCGAGGCCCAGAGCATCAACGTCGACGACTGATCGCTGACGCGGTCAGGAAGGCGGCCACAGGATTGCCGCCTTCACGACGCTCGCTTTGACGGCGGCCCCTGGGGCCGCCGTTCTCGTTTCGCAGGAGCGTCATGCGCCTCGCCACCGTCCTGCTCATCCTCCTCGCTCTCTCCGCCGCAGCGCGAGCCGAGGACTTCACCGGCTTCTACGCCGGCGTGAATGCGGGTTACGCCTTCGGGCGGGACCGGGAGATCGACGCTTCAGCACCGAATGCCGCTTCCGGCCGCCCGTCCAACGGCAGCGGCGAGTTACCGCCGAGCGCGGCAGAGGCAGCGCGTGCGATGCGCGCATCCCGCCCGGACGTTCGAACCGGCAGGTCACGCTGAGAGGCCCGTCCTCGTCCTGGAACCGGTCCGCCACCGGGCGATTCCCGTTCTGCGATCTCGACGATTCGGAAGGCGGAGGCACCATGAACATGCACGGAACGCGTCGGCTGTTCCGCGGAGGAACGCTCGGCCTCGCCGGTCTCGCTCTCCTCGCAATACCTGCCGCTGCGGCCGACCTACCGAAGGTCGCGATCATTGCGACCGGCGGCACCATCGCCATGAAGCTCGATCCCGTGACGCAGGCGCCTGTGCCGGCTCTCTCGGGCGAGGATCTCGTCGCGGCCGTGCCGAAGCTCAAAGACATCGCCTCGATCTCCGTGACCGAGTTCAGCAACGTGCCGAGCGACTATATGGGCCCGGATCGCTGGCCGGATCTCGTCCGTCGCGTCGAATCGGTGCTCGCCGATCCCGGAACGCGCGGCGCAGTCGTCCTCCACGGCACCGACACCCTCGATCAGACCGCCTATTTTCTCGACCTCACGCTCAAGACCGAGAAGCCCGTCGTCCTCGTCGGCGCCCAGCGCAACGCCTCGGACCACGACGCGGACGGGCCACGCAATCTCCTGAATGCCGTCCGCCAGATCCTCGCGGAGGGCGCGACCGGCATGGGTGTCACGGTGACGCTGAACCATCGGATCAATGCGGCCCGCGAGGTGCGCAAGACGCACACGAGCAATGTGGAGACCTTCGACTCGGGCGATGCGGGCATCCTCGGCTACGTGGACGAGGACCGGGTGGTGTTCAGCCGCAAGTCGCTGCGCCGGCAGACCCTGCCCCTGCCCGAGCGCATGCCGCGGATCGACCTCGTCGCGATGTATGCGGGCGCGGACGGGAGTCAGGTTCGCCACGCCGCCGAGAGCGGCGCGGAGGCCATCGTCGTCGAGGCCTATGGCTGGGGCAACGTCAACGCGCCGATGCACGACGCGATCAAGGCCGCGGTCGAGCGGGGCGTCCCGGTCATCATCGCAACAAAGGTCTATGACGGGCGCGCGCTGCCCGTCTACGGGTTCAAGGGTGGCGGCAGCACCCTGCGGAAGGCGGGCGCGGTCTTCGCCGGCGACCTGACGCCGGACAAGGCCCGCATCCTCGGGCTCGTCGCGCTGCCCCAGTCGAAGGACGCGGGAGCATTGCAAGCTGTCTTCGACCGGTAGCCCGATTCGTCAGCACGCCTGTTCGTCGCGCGGCGGAAGCGTGATGATCACGGGCTTGCCGGATACGGGGTCGAGAATGACGATCGCCATCAATCCCTCCTGACGCCCCCCATCCGGGCAGTCGGCGCCCGGCATGTGGCCGTTTTGTGATTCGGGGTCGGGCGGACCGACAGGCTGGGGATAACTCCGCCCCCGCGTCCGGGGTCTCCCATTTCCGGCTCATCCTGCTACCCGATCCTGCAAGCCCTGCGGCCTCCCGACGCGAGGGTCGGAAGGAGTGCGATGAACGCGGTCACGATCATCGTCCCGATCTTCGGCGTCATCCTGATCGGCTGGGCGGCTTCGGTGGCCGGGCTGCTCTCGGACCGGGTCAGCGACGGGTTGTCCGAATACGTCTTCGCCATCGCGGTGCCGGCCCTCATCATCGGAACGCTGACGCGGCCGGGCCTCAGCGGCGAACTCGCCTGGTCCTACTGGTTCGCCTATTTCGGCGGAGCGGCCCTGTCCTGGGCGGCCGGATCTCTGATCGCCATCCGCCGCCACGGGATCGGCCGACAGGGCGCCGTGCTGCACGGGTTCGCGGCGAGCCAATCGAACACGGTCTTCGTGGGCGTCCCGACGATCCTGCAGGCCTACGGCGAGGAAGGCGCGTTCCCGCTGTTCCTCCTGCTCGCGGTCCATTTGCCCCTGATGATGAGTTGCGCCACTTTCCTGATCGAGGCGGAGGGCGATCGACCGCTCCTGCACCGCCTTCGCAGTCTGGCGCTCGTCCTTCTCAAGAACCCGATCTTCATCGCTCTCCTGGTCGGGCTCGCCATGAAGAGCGGCGGGATCGTCCCGGTCGGCGTCGTGAAATCCCTCATCGATTCCCTTGCCGCCACCGCTTCGACCTGTGCCCTGATCGCCCTCGGAGCTGGCTTGACGCGCTACCGCGTGCTGTTCGACCTGCCCGGCGCGGCGGTCATCGCCGGTCTGAAGCTCATCCTACACCCCTTGGCAGTGTGGCTCCTCGCCTTCCACGTATTCTCCATGCCCGCGGCCTATGCCGGCGTCGCCACCCTGTTCGCGGCGATGCCCGTCGGCATCAACGCCTACCTGCTCGCGGCGCGCTACAAGACCGAGACGGGCCTGGTCGCAGCCTCCATCCTCGTCTCCACGCTCGCTGCGCCGCTGACCACCCTGGCGTGGCTCGTCATCCTGGGCCGCAGCTGAGCAGCTCACCGCAGGGGCAGGAGATGCAGGACGGTGCGGTTCGCATCCCGCACCACGATGCGCCAGCGGTTCCCGCCTCGTAGCTGACCGCTGAGCCGCATCTCCTCGATGGCCGTCATCGCCTGGCGAAGGGCCTCGTCCAGGTCGCCGACGACGACGCCGGTCTCGTCCGAGAGCACCGTGAACCCGTCCGTGAGATCGAAGTAGATCCGGCGCATCAGGATCCGCCACAGATAGGGCGCGGCGAGGGAAGCGGCGCCGCAGGAGAAGCCTTGCCGGCGAGACGTCTCATCTCCGCCCACCGCAACGCGCGAAAGCGCACGATCCTAATAAGATGTTGCAACGCTCAATATTGAGCGCTAGGAATTTCGTATAGAAGGTTAACTATTCGTTGATATCCAGTAAGTTAGTTGACAAAAAGGTACTAATTCCTGCAAATGTTAATGATTAGTACCTGGATATGTACGGCGTGAGACAATCGATCACTCGCGCTATGGCGCGCAAGAATGAAACATCCGGCTCGATTAGAGAAGAACGTTATTCCCGCGACGCCGACTTTTTCGGCATGAAGTCTCGCAGCGGCAAGAACAGAAGGGCTTTCCATGTGCGCTGATCGCCCGCGAGCCAGGGCGAGACAGGCTCGTGCTGATGCACCGTCCAGTAACGTCCACACCTCGTTGGCGAGGGGAGCACCGACATGTCATCCGGTGATGTTGTTCCGACGGCTCTCGTGGCGTCGAGTTCGTTCGTTCGTGCGGGAGGGTCTGACCTCCTTCCTGAACGGGACACGCTTTCAAGTCACGACCATCCACCCGAGCGATGCGGCGTCCGGACCGGAGGGCGAGCCCCTTCTGGTTCTCGCCTCGCTCGATGACGGCGCCAGCGTCGACACGGCGCGGGCCCTTCGCGCCGCGCGCGCGGACGCGCTCCTCGTGATCTTCGGGCGTCCCGATGCCCCGGCCTCACTGCCAAGGGACCTCTGCCTGACCGCGCAGGCGGTCCTCGACCGGGACATCGGGCGCGAGACGCTGATCAAGGCGCTCGACGCCGTGATGTCCGGCGTGACGGTCCAGTCGGCCAACCTGTTCTCGTGGATGGTCGATCGCGCGCGCATCGGCCCCGAGTCCTTGCCCGGGCAGCAGATCATCGTCGCGGGCGCGGACGAGGCCGAGGCGGCGCCCTGCCACCCGCTCTCAAGCCGCGAGCTCAACGTGTTGCGCTGCCTCGCGGACGGGGCCTCGAACAAGGTGATCGCCCTCAAGTTCGACCTCGCCGAGGCGACCGTGAAAATCCACGTCAAGAACATCCTCCGCAAGCTCAAGACGCAGAACCGCACGCAGGCCGCGATCTGGGCGCGCGAGCACGGCATCTACCCGAAATAGTCTCCGCGGGCCGCCCGGCGGGGTGCCCACCCTGCCGAGCGGAGGCGGCTCAAGACGGGAGGCGGTCGAGCAATCGATTCCCGAAGAAGGGTACGAAACCGAGGCGGCTGAGGCGCGCCCGCGCACGCAGCCGCGTCACCGCATCGTCGAGATACTCGATCGCCAGGATGGGCAGACCGTAGCCGCGCGCGCGCTCGAGGTAGGTGAGGCTCCAGCGGATATCGTCGTCCGTGTTCTCCACGCCGGCCCCGTGCAGGTTGTAGAGAAGGCTCTCCTTGCTGACGGCGTCGATCGCGCCGCAATAGGCCTCGTTCATCAGGAGCGGCTCCGCGTTCTGCGCGACGACGACGAATCCGGGCCTGAGCGCCTTTGCGCGGGCCGAGAGCCGAGCGATCAGGTCGATCATCTCGCGGCGAGCTGCGGTCTCGCGCTCGCGCCAATCGCCATACGCGTCGACGCGGTCGAGGAAGACGCCATCGAAGCCGGCGGCACAGAGGGCCTCGATTGCACCCCCCTCCCCCGTGATCATCGATTGCCAGGAGGGGTGCCAGTAGCGCACGGCGAAACTGCCGGGCCAGCGCGGGTTCTCCGGCCCGAGCCAGTCCGGCGGCGCCTCGCGCCACGAGGCCTGCCAGTAGGAGCGGTAGCTCTCGGCCTCTCCGACGCTGAGATAGGCCAGCACCAGGCGCCGGCCGCCATCGGGCCTGACGCGCAGGTTCGGGCTCTCGGCGATGTTGATCCGCGCGCCATCCACGACCGGGTCGAGGACGATCAGGTCGAGGGCGGAGGCCGCGACACGGTCGAGATCGATCTGCTGATATTGGCAGCCCCAGCGCGAGACCTCGACGCCGTCGAGGCGGGCCGACACGCGCCGCCCGATCAGGGGCGCAGCGCCGAGACCGGCCAGCGCCGCGAGTCCAAAGAAACCCGAGGTCAGGAGCGTGCGGCGGCTCATGGCGATGCTCATGGCGCTCCCCCGAGAGCCGCCTCCTTCTCGACGGACGCGGTTGCGGGGCGGCTCGTCTCGGGCGGCGAGAGCCGCACGCGCAGCACGTCGCCGGGCTCCAGAGCGTCGAGTTCGCCGGCGCGCAGCGTGTCGGTCGTCTCGATCGTGCGGCGCACGATCTCGAAGGTCAGCACGCCCCCTTCCCGGCCGGCCGTCGGGCTCGACCGCGCCATCAGCGTCGCCGTCGCGGCGAGAGCGTGATAGGCCCGCTCCGCGGCGTCCGCCTCGCTCTCCACGGTCGCGAGATCCCGCTCCAGGGTCAGGCGGCGCTCGAGGTCTGCCTGGACCAGGGCCTTGCGGGCGGTCTCGAGTCGCTGCTCGGCCTGGAGGAGGCTGATCTCGATGTCGCGGCGGCGGCCCTCCATGTCGACGTAGTCGCGGCGCACGTCGGCGACCCGCTCGTTCTCCACCACCTGACGGGCGAACAGGGCCTCCATCATCTTGAGCCTCTCGCCGCGCACCCTGATCTGCGCGTCGAAATTCGCCATCCGCTGCTTCAGGAGTTCGATCTCATCCTGGGTGGCGGTGATCGCACGCTCGCGCGTCGCCCGCGCGCTCGCGAGATTCTGCAGGCGCAGCTGAGCCATGCGCTGCTCGCCCGCGATCAGCGAGGCCGAGCCGTCCGCACCGACGAGCTGGCGCAGTCCGTCGGCGGCCTTGGCGACAGGCGCCCCATCCCGCTCGGCGACCAGCGCCGCCTTGCGCAGCAGGAGTTGCTTGAGGCGGTCGCGCGCCGCATCGCGCCGCTCCTGCTCGCGGCTCGCCTCGATCGCCTGGGCCGGCAGGCCATTCTGGTTGTCGCCGCCCGCGAGCGCCACGGCCTGCAGGACCATAAGCCCCGGCACGTAGGCGAAGGATCCCGGGTTGCGCACCGCGCCCACGACGTAGACGGGCGCCCGCTGCAGGATCGAGACCGTGATGTTGCAGCGGCGGTGGAACATGCGGTCGAAGGCGTCACCGAGATCGGCCCTGAAGGCCGCGGTCGTGCGCCCCGCCGCCTCGATGCCCCCGAAGAGGGGCAGCACCACGGAGCCGCCCGGCTCGACGCCGTACTCGCCCGAGAGATCGACCCGCGGGTAGACCGTCTGCATGACGGCGGTCGCGTCGCCGCTGCGCGGCTTGTCGACCTCGGGTGGCTCCGGAACCTCCATCGTCTCGAAGATCATCACCTTGAGCCGGTCGCCGGCACGCAGCACGGTGTCACCGGCGGCCCGTGCGGGGGCGGCGAGCAGGGCGAGAAGCCCCGCGATCAGCAGCAGCCACGATCCGCGAGACCCGGCGCGGCGTCCGTCGAATGGCCGGTGCAATCCCATCGTCCCCTCCCTGCCCAAAGATCCGTCAGACCGGACGCGCCTGCGTCGCGCTGCCCACGAACACGCGATAATCGATCGACCCGAGCACCCGGATGAGCGCGAAGAGCGAGGCGAAGCCGGAGACGATGCAGGCCAGCATGTACCCGGTGCCGAGGCTGCCCGGCCCGAACTGCGAGACGACGGCCGTGAGGATGGCGAGGCTCGTCAGGAAGAGGATCTGAAGCGCGGCGTAGACGCGGGTCGCGTCGAAGAAGATCAGCAGCGCCGAGCAGGACATGAACAGGTACTGGAACAGGGCGCCGACCGTGCCCATGCGCAGGATTCCGATCTGCCGGAACTGGAGGCCCACCGCCTCGACGATGGCCGGCGCCGTGAGCACCACGATCACGCACAGGGCCGTCTGCACCACCATGATGTTGGCGAGGGTGCGGATCGTCTCCCGCTCCAGGATGCGTCCCTGCGCGCGGATCGTCTTGAGGGTCGCGTGCGTGTCGATCGCGAGGAAGTAGGCTCGGTAGCGATCGAAGAACGTCGTCTCGAGGCTGGTGACGAAGAGCGCGAGCGCCGGCACCACCGTCAGGCTCGCGATGAACATGGGGCCGTCGTAGATCGGCGCGTGGATCAGGCCGGCCTCGACGCGCTCACCGTAGTCGCTCGTCCAGATGATCCATTTGTCGATCCAGACGCTGACCGCGCCGGCCGTCGCGCCCACCGCCAACCAGGGGGTGCAACGCAAGCGCGAGACGAAAGCGGCCTGGACCGAAGCGAGGCTTCGGCAGGGAGCGGGGAAGGTCGCCGAGAAACGCGCCGTGAGCCACAGAAAGACGATCATGAAGCCCGCCGAGAGGCCCCAGACCATCGGAACCGGCCCGTAGCCGTGTCCCGCGGCGACGACGGCGAGGCCCGCGCCCGCGAGAAGCCCCGTGACGAATGCGAGCGTCACCTGAAGATAGTCGCGCACGGCCCCGCAGAAGGCGAGCCCGACCCAGACCATGCTGACGATCTGCGCGCCCGCGATCCCCGTGACAGCCACGTCGAAGGGCACCCGCAGAAGCAGCACGAAGGCGAGGACCGAGAGGATGGCGGTCGCGGCGCTCGCGGCGAGCAGCGTGAGGACGAAGACGGAGCGCACGTCGTCGTACTGGCGCCGGTAGAGCGCGTCCGCGAGCACACGGGTGCCGACCATCGCCACCGGCGACGTACCGACGAGGGACAGGGAGAACACGTAGACGACCAGCACGCGGAAGGTCGCCATCGCGTCCTCGCCGATCAGCGGCGCAGCCGCCTCTCCGATCACGAGAATTGCCATGACCGTGTAGAGCCAAGGCCCCGCCGCCACGATCGCGGCATGCGCGACGGCGGCCACCGGCCCGAGGATCTCGTCGCGGCTGCCCAGACGCCTCAGCTCGAATCCGATCCCGGCCATGTGCCCTAGCTCCCGGAGCGCGCATCTTCGGCCCGGGCGGGCGCGAGATAGTGGGCGTAGGTCTCCCGATAGGCCGCGAGCGCGTCCTCCGAGGCGTAATAGCGGCGGACCCGGGTGCGCAGGGTCTCGCCTTGCTGCCGTCGAAGAGTCTCGTCGCGCAGCAGGCGCTCGACGGCCCCTGCCGTGTCCGTGGGGCTGACGAGGGGCGTGACCGCGCCTCCGGGGCCGAGGCGGGGTTCCTCGGAGGAGCGTCCCTCCAGGATCTCGCGACAGGATCCGACGTCGGTGGCGACGCAGGGTATCCCGGCGGCCCCCGCTTCCAGGATGACGAGCGGCTGCGCCTCGCTGAGGCTCGTGAGAACGACGACGTGAATCTGGGAGAGAAACTCGACGAGCTTCACAGCCCCGGTGAACTCGACCGTGTCGCCGAGCTCAAGCTCGCGCACGAGGTCGAGGCATTCCTCGAAATAGACCTGATCCTCGTCGGTGGGCCCCAAAACCAGGGCACGCAGGCCCGGCAGGCGCCGCCGCAGGATCCCGGCCGCCTCGATGTAGGACTTCACGTCCTTGATCGGGACCACGCGGCCGATCAGAGCCATCGTCGGCCGGCTCTCCGCGGCCGCCGGAAGCAGGGCGGCGAAGCCCGCGACGTCGATGCCGTTGGCAATGATGGCGAGCCGCGAGGGTGACGCGCCGAGCGCCATCTGAAGACGCTGGTTGTCCTCGTAGAGCGTGATGATCCGGCGGCAGGCCTGATAGCAGATCAACGCGTGCGCATCGAAGATCTGCATCCAGATGTCACGAAGGTCGACGCGGTCATCGCTGAGCGAAATCCCCTTGTCGACCGTGTCGCAGATCCACTCGGCCATCAGGATCTCGACGCGGCGCTCGTTCGTGTAGATGCCGTGCTCGGTGATGATGGCCGGCCTGCCGGTCTCCAGGGCGGCCCGCGCCGCCAGCAATCCCGCATAGCCCGTGGAGATCGTGTGGTAGACCCGGGCCCGGGGAAGCGGGGCCTTGAGAACGGCGAAGAGGCCGCCGAACAGCGCACGCCACGCCCAGAAGAAGTGCAGGAACGAGGCGTGCGGCATCAGCCGCTCGTACATCTGGCATGTCACGCGCCAGGAGAGCGGCGAGGCCATCAGGCTCGCGTGCGACAGCCCGTGGTCGGGGTCGTTCACGAGACGCACCAGCCGGTCGAAGGCCTCCAATCCGCCGCCTCGCACGAGGGAGATCAGCTGCTCGGCGAGGGCCTCCTCGGTCTCGGCCGTGCGCACGCCCTCCTGCCAGGGCTCGGCGCGAAAATCCGCGTGCAGGTGCAGATCGCAGAACGCGACGACGTTCTCCGGCAGCTTGAAGCGGATCTCGCGTGGTCCGGCGCCGGCCACGATCGCGACGATGGAGAAGGTGAGGTTCGGATTGCCGCGGATCAGCCAGTCGATCCAGGTCGAGACGCCGCCACGCACATAGGGATAGCAGCCCTCGACCACGAGGCAGACATCCGCTTCCGGCGGCTCGGGCAGCGGCCTAGACAGGAAGCGCATGGCCGCCTCCCAGGGCTTCCGCACCCGCTGTGCGGGCGAGGATTGCGTGAAGCTCCTTCGTCCGGCCCAGTTGCATCAGGCTCTGCGTCAGGGCCTCGGCCTGGGGATCGCCCCGACGGAAGGGTGTCGCGGCGGATCGGGCGATCACGTCCTCCCAGCGGCCGAGCTGTGCGAGCAGGGTGCAGAGGAGCACGTGTGCCGGGCGGTGCTCCGGGATCAGCGTCAGGGTTTCCTCACAGAGCCCGGCCGCGACCTCTCGGGCGTTCCGGGCGTCGGCCTCGTCGAGAAAGCCGCCCGCCGCGAGGCGAGCGAGTTCCGTGGCCCGGGAGAACAAGCTGGCTGGCGGCTCCGCGCGGTGATCGCGCCCCCGGGCCTTCTGGAATTCCAGCCGGGCGCGGGCGCGCAGCTTGACCGAGACCGCGGCCGCGTGGACCCGGATGCTCGGCTCGGCGCTGCGGAGGGCCTGGCCCAGAAGGGGCCGGTAATCGGGGTGGTAGGCGAGGCCGATCAGCCCGAGGAGCGCCTGTTGCTGGGTGAGCGCACCTTCGAGGACGCTGGGAAAATGGTCGATGGAGACGCGGCCCGCCCGCCGGGCTCGACCGTCGACGATCTGGGCATGGAGCGCGACGGCCGGGTTCGCCTCGCCGACGCCTGAGATCTGCCGGTACCAGCTCTCCAATTCATGATGGCTGACCGGCGTCCGCGCGAGGACGACGTAGAGGACGAGGGCCGCCGCCGCGCCGGCCGGACCGCTGCACGCGGCGAGCAGCAATGCGACGACGTGGATCGTCAGGTCCTCCGCGAAGACGGCCCGCCGCGCGAGAAAGGCGAGCAGCACCACGCCGTGCGCGGCGAGTGCGGCCGCCTCCGAAAGGGCTTCCTGGAGCCATGCGGTCAGCAATGCGGATTCTGCCGCGAGCAGGAAAAGAAGGGCGAGGACAGGCCCGGCCGACAGGCGCGCTGCGAAGCTCTGGGAGCTCATGGTGCGTCTCCCGCGGAGATCGAGTGCGCCGCGGCGGGATGCGGGAACCGGAATTCGAGCGTGTCCGGATCGGGACCAACCGGATGCCGGACATCGTGGCAAGGGCCGCGCCCGCGCGCCCGGCCGGCCGCCTCGCCGAGGGCGTCGGCGATCACCGCCACCGCGGCGGCGCTGGCCGCATCGAGCCGCTCGGGCGGCACCGTCTCCAGAACGAGAAGTCCGAGCCCCGTGGCCGCGTCACCCGTCCGGACCGCCGTGGCGAAGATGCCGACCCCGTCGAGGAGGTTGGCCTCGGTCTCGTCGAACACGCTGAGGACACGCAGGCGATGGCAGGCGACCGCGTAGACCAGGGCCGCGCGCACCGGGAAGCAGGCGTCGAGCCGGGCGCGCTCGGCATGGGCGTGGCGCAGCTCGCCATCCTGGATCGGATAATAGGTCCAGCGGGCGTTCCCGAGCCACGCTTCGACCGCGCCCTGAAGCGCGCTCGTGATCTCACGCCCGCCCGCCGAGCGCAGCCGCTCGAGGCTCGCCAGCCCGGCTTCCAGCGATCCGGCGCGGGCGGTGGCCGCCCGTCGCTCGTTGACCGCGGCATGCTCCTGCAATTCGTGGCAGAAGCCCGCGATCGTGTCGCGCTGCTCCTCGGTGATCCGGAGGCGCTCCTCCAGCGCGAGGCGCTCACGGATCTGCCGGTTGCGCAGGCCGCCGATCACGATGGCGCAGAGGATCCACAGGACGGGCTCGCGCCAGACCCGAAGGGAGTAGGTGTAGAAATCCTCCTGCGAGGTCTGGGGCGGCCATCCCGCCATCCAGCTCAGCCCGGCGGCCAAAGCGGCCACCGCGAGGCCCGTACCGCTGCCGTACTGCACGCTGAGCAGCACCACGGGGATCCAGAACGGGTGCGGTGCGATCTGCGCGAGCGAGGCCGGCCCCGGGATGATCCACTCGATGATCATCAGGAGCAGGAAGAGGAAGCACGCCTCGTACTTGCCGCGCATGCCCGACAGGCGGCGGGTGAGCCAGCTCGCATCATCCGGAGCCCGTTCCGGTGCGGCGGCCGTCAGAGGGTCCCGTGTGGTCCGTGCTGCGATCACCGTGGGATCCCCGCCAAATGCCGGTTCGCGGCGACCGTGACCGCCGGTCCCGCGGTAAGTCCGAGGCGGATCGCCATGGCGCGATAGGCCGCGTGCAGATTGCCCGGCAGCTGCGAGCGCGCCTCAAGGCGAGAGAGCGTCGCGAAAGCTTCCTGCGGCGTGTTCAGGCGCAGAAGGAGATCGAGCCATTGCCCGCGCTCGGCCGGGGCCAGCAGCTCAAGATCGGCCTCCGCCAGGATGTGGCGGGCCCGCATCTGCTGCCCGAGATGCAGCGCGAGGCGGGCGCCGAAGATCGGGCGCCGCCGCAGCACCTCGTCCGGCAGCGCCGGCTGCAGCATGGCGATCGCCGGGAGCCCGTATTCCGCCGCGATGGCCTCCGCGAACAGCGCCTGTGCCTCTCCCTCCGCCGGGCGGCCGCGCAGCAATGCGAACCGAGACCAGATCAGGGTCGGGATGCCA
The DNA here is from genome assembly GCF_004348265.1 of Methylobacterium segetis. Taxonomy (GTDB): domain Bacteria; phylum Pseudomonadota; class Alphaproteobacteria; order Rhizobiales; family Beijerinckiaceae; genus Methylobacterium; species Methylobacterium segetis. Next base: position 9,874 of record NZ_SMNT01000002.1, on the reverse strand, counting down.
GTCGCGGCCGAGGCGACGACGTAGCCGTCGATGTTGGGTTTCGTCAGCGGCATGCCGTCATAGGGCCAGCCGAGGAGCATCGACACCGCGAGGCGCCGGTTGCCCTGCTCCGCGAGGCTCTTGGCGAGATAGAGCCGCGCTTCGGGGTGGAGCGCGGCGCTCGTCTCGGCAAGCTTGCGCGCCTCGGCAAGGGGCGCCTTCACGGCGAGTCGGAGGGTGAGTTGGGCGGCGAGCCAGGGCTTGCGCCAGGCGCTCAGCCAGCGCTCCGCCCGCTCGGCGGCCTCGTCGTAGCGTCCCGAATCGATCAGCAACTCGAATAGGAGACGGCGCGGCCGCTCCCCCGCGTCACCGAGCCGCTCGTCGAGCCCACGCAGGACCTCGACGGCGCGCGGGACGCGGCCTTCGGCGGCGAGAAGCTGCCCGAGCCGCTCGAGTTGATCGGAGGTCAGGACACCCGACTCCGCGAAGCGCTCCAGGGCCGAGCATTCGTCGGCATAGCGGCCGTGGTAGCGGTAGAGCCCGACCAGGCGGCCGACCTGCTGCGGGCTCGGGTCGAGGGCCGCGAGCCGGGCCTGCGCCTCCAAGAGGCCATCGACGTCGTCCGCGCCCTCATAGGCCCGAACCAGCCAGGCGAGGGCGTCCCGATCCCGCGGCCGGGAAAGGATGTAGAGCTCCATCAGCTCCGAGGCGCGGGAACGCTCTCCGGCGGAATCCTCAAGCATCGCCAGGGTCATGAGGACGCGGGGCTTGGCTGTCCCCGTGGCCAGGAGGCGCTGGATCTCGGTCACGGCCTCCGCATTGCGGCCGTCCCGGACGAGCATGGCGATGCGCTCCTCCGGCCCCGATTGCAGCAGGTAGGCGGTGACGGCGCAGATCACGAGAGCGACGCCGACGAGGAGCCTAGCGATGGACACCGCCGCCTCCCTCGTCGTTGAGCGATTCGACGCTGATCCGGACTGCCTCGGCACCCGCGGCCGGTACCGTGAAGGCAAGGCGCCCCACCGAGTCCGCCTCGGCGTTGCCCGACCACAGGAGCCGTTCGGCGCGGTGGACCGTGACGGCGTACCGACCAGGCGGCGCGTCGGACCACCGGAACACGCCCGGGCCGAACCCGGATGCCGCGAAGCGCCACCCCGCCTCGTCCCGCGACAGGCTCGATACCTGCCAGCGGCTTTCCGAGAGGCCGACGACGCGCGAGGCGTCGGCACCGTCCCGCAGGGCCACAAGCACGGGTTCGACGCTCGAATCGAGGGTCAGATAGAGGGCGCCGCCGCGGCGTGTCTGCCCGATCACGCCGCGAGAGGCGGCGAGATCGGCCTCGATCGCCTCGGCTTCGTCGAACCGGAGCGTCTGCACGCTGCCCCGGTTCCGCACCTCCCAGCGCCGGGCCCCGGCGCGCGCGATTTCGACGCGCGAGAAATCGTCCGCGAGCGCCGCATAGGCGCCCGTCCGGATCGGGATGAGGTCTGAACCCTCGGCCTCGCGCAGATATCCCTCGATCACCTCCAGCGCGTCGGCGTTTCCGACGGCTGCCAGCCGGTAATGCAGATTGAAGGCTGTCAGACGCCGCGGCGTCTCGGTCGCAGCAAGTGTCGTCCGCAAGCCGCGCAGGCTCGCGACGGACGAGCGCCAGAGCTTGCTGACGGGCAGGTCGTCGCCGGAGACGGCGTAGACCTGCCGTTGCGCGCCGACAGGGCGCGTGAGCGGCGGCAGATGCGCGACCGACCGGTAGGTCGCATCGAAGCGCGCCTCCCCGCCGTTGATGTTGAGGAGCCCGAGGCTGCGCGTCGCTGCAATGGCTTCTTCGGAAGGCTGCGCATCGCCCGTCCACTGGAAGAGGTGCACGCCCTTGGCGCGCGGCGCGAGATCCTTCGCGACCGACAGGGCGGTGGTGGTTTCCTGGCCGAGGTCGAAGGGCGTCAGCAGGTAGGTGCGGGGAAACTCGCGGGCCTTGGCGACGAAGCGGTCGACGCGCGCTGCGCTGCTGACGAGGTCGGTCAGGCGTCGGAGCCCGAAGCGTCCGGGCGGGCGGGTCGCGGCGACGAGTTCCTCTTCCCGGGCCCGGCTGTACCCGTCGAAGAAGCGCCACGTGAACGGCCGCGTGTAGGATGAGACGCTCGGCTCGACCTGCGGAAGCGCCCAGATCTCCCGCACGATGTCGCGCGGCGTCTCGTTGCCACCGATGGTCGGGTCGAGATCGCCCGGTGTCAGGGCGAAGGTGACGGGCAGGTCCGGAAAAGCGTCGACGACCCGCTCGAGGAAGAGCCGCGCCACGAGCACCTGCTCCTTCTCGCGCGTGAGGACGACGTTGTTGAGGCCCTCGCTCTCGACATGGCTGAAGTAGATCCGCCGCCCGGACAGGGTCGTCACATCGGGCATCGGCGCGGGCCCGTCGCGGAACGCGCGCGCGAAGAAGGCGAAGGGATCGATCAGCCAGCGGGCGAGGCCCTGACCCGGATCCTCGACGATCTCGAAGCCGCCTGCCGCGTAGCCGCCCCGCGGGCTCACCGCCACGGTCACGCTGCGGCCACCGCCGTCGCGCTGAGGCAGGCGCAATTCCTGCCACGTCTCCAGATCGGGTCCGGCGGCTTCCACGACCTCGTAGGTCGGCAAGACGGGGTCGGGCACGCCCTCGAAGGCGGTCAAAGCGGGCGCACGCGATTCGATCTGGGTGCCGAGTGTCAGGTCGATCGCCTTGCGGCGGTGCCTGAGCCCAATCTCGCCCAGCAGCGCGTCGCCCGTCTCGGCATCGTCGGTCCAGAAGGCGGCACCGGTCGTCCCGAGAATGACCCAGCGCCTGGCCGTCCGCACTGCGGAGCGCGACCAGGACAGGTAGGCCTCGCGGGAGGCGGGCGGCGCGGCAAACCAGGTCAGGACGCCCGCATAGCGCCGGGTCTCTCTCGGATCCGGCAGCGGCCCGCGGATATCGCGATAGGTGACGGTGAAGCCGAGGTGATTGAGCGGCAGCTCCGCGTAGCGATGGATCCGCGTCTCTGCGGCCGCCCGTTCCAGGGCGCCGTCGTAGAGAGCCAGGATCTCGCGGGGAATGACGGGGCCGGCCTCCGGTCCGGCCGCTGCCGGCGCCTGTGGCACGGCACAGCCGAAGCCCGCCACCGCGACCGCGCACGCGATCGCAACCCTACGCCGAAGAACAGACAGGGCCGCTCCGCGCCTCGATCCCACGTGCCGGTCGCCTTGCTAGAGAAGTTCTCGCCCCACGGCGGGAACGTCGACACCGTCCGGTCGACCCTCGTGACGAACACAGGGCAGCGTCGCCTTTGCAATTTCTGGATAGAGCCGCCGCCGGATCCAAAGCCAGGGCTCATAGTGGTTAGTATAAGTTACTACCTTTGAGCTAGATTGAAGTTTCCTTCAATTTGCATTCCATTTAAGGCGCAGAAACATAACGCCGGAGGTTCAGGCGGAATGTTGTCATCAAACTATGGTTTGATCGAGAAATAGGCAAATCGGCCCGGTCGGAGGCACACTTTGTCCCCGACAATACCGTTCACGCGCTCTCTCCGAGCAGCGCGCACGATCTTCTTTGCCCACTCGAGCGAATGCGACCTGGCAACCGGCGCCGCTCAGGGAGACCAAGATGCCCCCGTGAGTGATGGAAGCCGTCTCGATGAGATCACCGAGTGAATTACCACTTGCCGATCTCAGTACGTCGTGAGTTCATACGAAAAAGCTCAATTTAGTCTTGTCTTTAAGTAAATCTTGTTTTCCTGCCCACGCGGATTAATCGTAGATATAGTATAGTGACATTAAATTTGCTGCCAAAACTTCATTGAAAATCGATAATTACTTTTAGACATATCTAGAGCTCGAAAACTGAGAACCAAAAATCACGGCCAATAGTCAAGACAGCTACCATCCAAGCACGTCGCAATCCCGCTCATGAAAGAATATTGGAGAAACCGCCGTGTCAACCATCACCCTTGATGGAAGCCTGCAGCAAGACTGGACGGCTTCCGACCTCATTGACACGACGGCTCCCGTCGCTGGCTACAGCGTCTACGGAAAATTCGACGCGAGCACGAACATCTACTTCCTCGCTCTCCAACTGAGTACCACCGCTGGAGCGCAGCAAACGTCGTTTGGTCCGAATACGACGATTTGGCTGAACGCCGATCGCAACGTGACCACCGGATATCAGGTTTTCACCAACTCGGTCGGAGCAGAGTACAAGATCGAGTTCGGCGCAGACGGCAATCCAAGTCTCTTCGCGCTCGACCCGGCCACGGGCAATGGAACGCCGATCCAGAATGGAGTTCAGTTTGCTTTTTCTGCGGACAAGCAAACCGTTGAACTCGCCGTCCCGCAAAGCAATCTCGTGCCGCCCGGAACGACCTCTGCGCCGGGCACTCTGCCGGGACTGGGCATCGCTCTCGACGTCAACGACAGCAACGTCTTCCTTCCCAGCAGTTTCGCCCAGCAATACACGATCCGAGCGCCGGCGGCGCACATCAACGACGGTCAGCTGCGAGTCGGCATCGTCTATTCGGAGACGAGCGCGGCGAAATATTTCAATACGACGGCCTATTCCGATCTCTTCATGGCGGCTCAGAACCAAGCGACGATGGCGGGCATCCCCTATGATGTCCTCTCCGAGACCGACCTTACGAACATCGACACGCTCAAGAAATACGACACCTTGATTTTTCCGTCGTTTGCCAACGTCAAGCAGGCCGAACTTTCCACGATCCAGAACACGTTGTCGGACGCCGTCTACAAATACGGCGTGAGCTTGATCGCGGCCGGCAATTTCATGACCAGTGATGAGAACAACACCGCTTTCGCCGGAGATTCCTACGCCCGCATGAAGCTGTTGCTGGGCGTCCAGCGGGACGGCGGCGACAACGTATCGACGGATCAAGTGACGGCGGCCGGGAATAGTGCCGGAATCATCGGCTACGCGGCCGGCACCCCTATTCACACCTATACTGAGAACGCGACCTCCAAGGTCGGGACGGCGTATTTCTCCGGCGTGGACCCTTCGGCTCAGGTCGTCGCGACCCAAACGACAACGGGCGGAACGGCGTCCGGCCCCTTCAACGCCGTTCTCGCCACGCATACGGGCAGCAACAACGTCTTTTTCTCGACGGAAGGCATGCTGGCCGACAGCAACATGCTCGCCCATGCGCTGGACTACACCATCCAGAGCCAGAAGCCGGCCGGCCCTGAACTGAGCCTGCAGATGAGCCGCTTCGCGTCGATCGTGGCCACGCGCGTCGACATGGATCAGGCCATGTATCCGGAAGACGTCGAACCCACTGCCGGGCCTGGCATCTATGACAAATTTCTGCCGATCGTTCAGCAATGGAAGCAGGCTTACAACTTCGCGGGATCTTACTACGTCGATATCGGTAATGGGCAAACCGATACCTATGCCAGCGACACGATCGCGGGGACGTCGGCGTCGCTGAATAAGTCGGCTGAGTTTTATAAGCAGCTGATCGCGCTCGGTGGCGAGATCGGCAGCCACACGATGACGCACCCGGAGGATACGAACGCCACCGCTGTCGATCTCGCCTATCAGTTCGGCGCCTCCAAGACTTTGATCGAGAAATACCTCTCTGGCTATACGGTGGTTGGAGCGGCACTCCCCGGGGCTCCCGAAACGCTGAGCACGGACGAGAACATCTACGCAGCGGCCCCCGGCTATTCCTACATCACGGGCCGATACACCGGCGTCGGCTCGAATTACCCCGGCGCCATCGGATATCTGACGCCGTCTCAGACAGACACGCAGCACATCTTCCTCGCACCGAACATGAAGGCGGATTTCAGCCTCGTGGAGGCAGCGCCCGAGTTCGGCGGCGGGATGAGTGCGCTACAGGCAGCAGCGGAGTGGCAGAAGGAATTCGACGACCTCAGCTCCCACTCCGATCTCCCTGTCGCGATCTGGACCTGGCACGATTACGGAGCGGCGATGTGGCCCACGAATGGACCCGGCACCACGTCGCCCTACACAACCGACATGTACACGAGCTTCATCAACTATGCGTATAGCAAAGGCGGTGAGTTCGTCACGTTGGCCGACTTGGCCGAACGCGTCGCCGCGTCGGAGAAGGCCACCTTCGACTACAATTACAACAGCGCCACCAATACTGTCACGGCGAACATCAACGGAAGCAATCTCGGAAACTTTGCTCTCGATCTCGACGCCGGCTCCCACATCGCGAGCGTGTCGACGAATACCGGGCAATGGTACGCCTACGACGACGACAGCGTGTTCCTCCCGGCGTCTGCGGCCAATGTGAGCTACAACATCCAGCTTGGAACGAGTGCCAGTCGCGTCACGCACATCACCTCGTTGCCGATGCGCGCAGACTTGGTGTCTCTGAGCGGGGACGGCCGCAATCTCTCCTTCCAGGTGACGGGTGATGGACAGGTCACCCTCGATCTGGCGGATCCCAACGGTCAGCCGGTCACGGTCACCGGCGCGACGATCGTCAGTCAAACGCAGGACACGGCGGGGGCTCGCCTCGTGCTGAGCCTCGCTGGCCTCACCACGCATGATGTCGTCGTCAAACTGGGTACGCCGCCGGCGGCGGATATCGTGCCGCCGACCGTGACGCTATCCACCGACCCGACGAGCCTGAAGGCTGGTCAGACGGCAGCCGTCGCCTTCACCTTCAGCGAGACCGTGACGGGCTTCGATGCGCAGGACGTGAGCGTGACCGGCGGATCACTGGGCGCGCTCACGGCGATCGACGCCACCCACTACACCGCCTTGTTCACGCCGGTTGCAGCCGACGCCCTGTCAGCCTCGATCCAGGTCGGGGCGAGCGGAACGGGCACGGCTTCGTGGGTCGATGCGGCCGGCAACAACGGTTCGGCCAGTTCCGTCCTGAGCCTCGCGGGGGATACAAAGGCGCCGACCGTGACGCTGTCCTCCGACGCATCGACCCTGACGGCTGGGCAGACGGCGAACATCGCCTTCACGTTCAGCGAGGGCGTGACCGGCTTCGACGCGCAGGACCTGAGCTTGAGCGGCGGCTCGCTTGGCGCGATCACCTCGATCGACGCAACGCACTACACCGCCCTGTTCACGCCGGTTGTGACCGCCAGCTTGTCGGCCTCGATCCAAGTCGCGGCGAGCGGAACCGGCACGTCCGCGTGGGCCGATGCGACCGGCAACGGCGGCTTGGCGAGCAACATCCTGACTCTCACGGGCAATACCAGCGGCGGCACCGTCAGCGGCCCGCAGCCTCAGAATGCGCATTACTTCGGGGACGTGATCCACGATCCGCACAGCGCGGCCGGCGAGGTCTACGCCCTCTATGACGCGGTGCTGCACCGACCCTCCGACGTCGGAGGCCAGAATTACTGGACCGGCTTGCACAGCGCAGGTCTGTCGCTTCACGAGCTCGCCCAGGGTTTCCTCGACTCCGCCGAGGGGCAGTCGCATCTCGGCACCGGCGACAACCTGTCCTTCATCCAATCCCTGTACCGGACGGCCCTCGACCGCGAGGGCGAGGCGACCGGTGTGCAATGGTGGACAAGCGCCCTCGACCAGGGCCTGTCGCGGGCGGACGCGGTGGTCAGCTTCGCCTTCTCCGATGAGAACCTGGCCGGCCTGCAACCCGCCTATACGGCCGGCATCTTCATGGCCGATGCGGATGCAGGCGACGCGGCCCGGCTCTATTACGGGATCCTCAACCGGGCGCCGGATGCCGGTGGCCTGGAATACTGGACGGGCGCGCTGAAGGGCGGCCTTGCCGATGGGGACGCCGCGCAGGGCATGCTGACCTCGAACGAGTACCAGCAGAAATATGCGAGCCTGACCGACGCCGCCTTCGTCGACACGCTCTACCAGAACGCCCTTGGGCGGCAGGCCGATACCAGCGGGCACGATTATTGGACGGGCCTGCTGGCACAGGGCAGCACCCGCGCCGCGATCGCGGTGGGCATCGCCGAGAGCGACGAGGCGCACCAGCACCTCATGTCCTTCATCGAGACGGGATGGCACCTCGTCTGAGATCGGCGAGCGGCCATCAGAGGATACCGGACGGCAAGGCGCCGTCCGGTCACCGAACTTGCGTGTCAAAACAGGGAGGGTGGGGAGATGTGCGGCATCGTCGGCATCGCCGGGCGCGACGCGGTGGCAGGACAGGTCATCGAGGCGCTGCGCCGCCTCGAATACCGCGGCTACGACTCGGCCGGCATCGCAACCCTCGAGCACGGGCGCCTCGAGCGCCGCCGCGCCGAGGGCAAGCTCGCCAACCTCCAGCTCAAGCTCATCCAGGCCCCCCTGTCCGGCGCCATCGGCATCGGGCACACCCGGTGGGCCACCCACGGGCGCCCCAACGAGACCAACGCGCACCCCCACGCCACCGACCGCCTCGCCGTCGTCCACAACGGCATCATCGAGAACTTCCGCGAACTGAAAGCCGAGCTCCAGGCCCACGGCATCGTCTTCGAGACCGAGACCGACACCGAGGTCGTCGCCCAGGCCGTCAGCCACGCCATGGCCCAGGGCCTCGGACCCGTCGAGGCGGTCGCCGCCACCCTGCCCAGATTGCGCGGCGCCTTCGCCCTCGGCTTCCTCTTCGCCGGCCGCGACGACCTCCTCATCGGCGCCCGCCACGGCGCCCCGCTCGCCATCGGCTACGGCGAGGGCGAGACCTATCTCGGCTCCGACGCCCTGGCGCTCGCCCCCTTCACCGACACCATCACCTATCTCGAGGAGGGCGACTGGGCGATCCTCTCCCGCGAGGGCGCCGAGATCCGCGACGTCGCGGGCCGGCCCGTCCAGCGCCCGCGCCAGACGATCGCGGCCCAGGCCTACCGCATCGACAAGGGCAACCACCGCCACTTCATGGCCAAGGAGATCCACGAGCAGCCCGAGGTCGTCGGCCGCACCCTCGCCCACTACGTCGACCTCGCCCAGGGCCGCATCGCCCTGCCCGAGCCGCTGCCCTTCTCGTTCGCCGACCTGTCGCGCCTCTCGATCACCGCCTGCGGCACCGCCTACTACGCCGGGCTGGTCGCCAAGTACTGGTTCGAGAAGATCGCCCGCCTGCCGGTGGAGATCGACGTGGCCTCCGAGGCCCGCTACCGCGAGGCGCCGCTGGAGGCGGGCGGGCTGACGCTGGTGATCTCGCAATCGGGCGAGACCGCCGACACGCTGGCCTCGCTGCGCTACGCGCGCGCCCAGGGCCAGCACACGCTCGGTGTGGTCAACGTGCCGACCTCGACCATCGCCCGGGAGGCCTCGGCCGTGCTGCCGACGCTGGCGGGGCCCGAGATCGGGGTGGCCTCGACCAAGGCGTTCTCCTGCCAGCTGACCGTGCTGCTGTGCCTCGCCCTGCAGGCGGGCCGCGAGCGGGGCGTGCTCCCGGCGGCCGAGGAGCGGCGGCTGGTGGACGCCCTGATCACGGTGCCGGGCCTGATGGCGGAGGCCGTCAAGCAGGAGGCCGAGATCGAGGGGCTGGCCCGCGAGATCGCCAAGGCGCGGGACGTGCTGTATCTCGGCCGGGGCACGGCCTACCCGATGGCGCTGGAGGGCGCGCTGAAGCTGAAGGAGATCAGCTACATCCACGCGGAAGGCTATGCGGCGGGCGAGCTGAAGCACGGCCCGATCGCCCTGATCGACGAGAGCGTGCCGGTGATCGTGATCGCGCCGCACGACGCGATCTTCGAGAAGACGGTCTCGAACATGCAGGAGGTGGCCGCGCGGGGGGGCCGGATCATCCTGGTGGGGGATGCCAAGGGGGCGGCGGAGGCGGGCCTCGAGACGCTGGCGACGCTGACGATGCCGGCTCTCGACCCGGTGATCGCGCCGATCGTCTACGCCGTGCCGATGCAGTTGATCGCCTACCACACGGCCGTATTCATGGGCAAAGACGTCGACCAGCCGCGGAAC
>NZ_SMNT01000001.1 GCF_004348265.1 Methylobacterium segetis | reverse complement strand
GAAATAGCCAAGCGCGGTCTGGCCAGGGGCCGGGACGAAGCTCGCCGTATGTCCGTCGATCAGATCGACATCGGCGAAGCTGATGGTGCCGGTGGCCGGGACCGGCGCATCTTCCGTCACGCTCGCCGCCTGCACGGCGGACGTGATGGACGGAGCGTCGTTGGTGCCTGTGAGGGTGACCTCGACCGACCGGGAGACGGTTCCGCCCTGGCCGTCGCTGAGGGTCACGGTGAAGCGCTCGATCCGCATCTCGCCGGCCGCGAGATATTCGAGCTTGCCGGCCTCGACGCTGTAGACCCACTCGATGCTGCCGCCCGTGCCGCGCCCCGTCGTGTCGGTGACGACCCGCGCCGTGACGGCGCCCAGCACCGGACCGATCGCCGCCGCGCTCGCCGTGTGCACGTCGCGCAGATCGACGTCGCTGAAGGTGATCGTGCCGCGATCGGTGAGGGCCGCGCCCGGAAGGGCGGCCTCCGTCACCGCGCCCGAGAGCTTCGCGCCCGTCACGACGGGCCCCTCGTTGGTGCCCGTCACCGTGATGGTGACCGTGGCCGTTCCGCTGTCGCCGTCCGCGTCGGTGACGCGGTAGCTGAACGAGACCTGCGTCGCCTCGCCGGCGGCGAGATAGGCGAAATCCGGACCGGCCTGGTAGGTGAAGCTGCCGTCCGGACGAAGGGCGAGGGTTCCGGCGGCGGGCTTCGAGACGAGCTCGACGGATCGCACGAGGTCGGCGACCCGGTCGTTGGCCGTGACGTTGCCGCTGACCGACCCAGCCGCCAGCACCGAATAGGCGTCGTTGACCGCGAAGACGGCATCGTCGGCGAGGGAGAGGACGGCGCCGTCGACGACGAAGTCGATCGCCTCGATGTCCTCCATGCTGAGGGGGAAGGCGGTGAAGCTGAAATCCCGGGAGAGGCGGCCCTCGGCGAAATAGGCCCTCAGGCGCTCGAGATCGGCCTGGAAGGCGGCGCTCATCCACTGCTCGCGGGTCAGCAGGAGGCGCAGGGTGTCGTAGCCGCCGTCGCCGTCGTAGCGGTAGGCGGTCCCGGCTTGCGAGGACGCGTTGTAGGTGAAGGTGTCGGCGCGCGACGAACCATCGATGCGGATCGTATTGGAATAGGTCATGACGCCCCCGCTCGGCTGCGCCCGCGACGCGCCGAATTGTTGTTCTGATGGAAATGGAATGTCGTTCCGGTCACGCGCATCGAGCGCGCGCGGTCAGGGCCGCACGAACAGGTTTGGCATGATCATCCCCCGTGTCGCCTGCTTGCCGCGGGGCCTCTTATCGGCGGGGCCTACGCGGTCGATCCCGCAATCGCTCTAAAGCAGCATGGCGCGTCAGCATATACCGTATGGAATGCGGATCAACACGTCTGATCCGGGTGATCAAGTCTGTATATCGAATCGTTTCCTGATATAGACGCTTTTCAATATTATCGATTGAAGAAAGAGGGCGATCATTATTTAGAGTTGCGTCCTCGCGCCCCAGCGGCGCCGCGTCGACGGTGTCCGGCGTCCGGAGCAGTGCACGCGCGGTTTTGCTCACGCATCGTCGGGCGAGCGCGTCTCCGAGCGGTGTGGAGCCCGGTCCGCGCGAAGAAACGGGCTTTCATCAAGGGGTTGGAGTGATTTCCCGGATCCGCGGTTCCCGGAAAATGCCCTCGTCCTGTCCCCTCCGATCAAGCCGGCGCCGGCCGGAACTGCGAAGATCGGGCGTCCGCGCGGGCATCCGAGGCGCGGCGAAGCGAGGGACGATCATGGCCCGATTCTCCCTTCTCCTGTGCGCTCTGGGATTGGCCGGCGGTCTCGTCTCGGCCGCGCGGGCCGAGCCGGACCCGGCGGCCGCGCTGCCGGTCGGGACGGTCGCCGCCGAGCGCAGGGCCATCGATCAGGCGCTCGACTTCGTCGGGCGCGTCGAGGCGATCGGCCGGGTCGAGGTGCGCGCACGGGTCACCGGGTTCCTCGACGCCGTCCTGTTCCGGGAGGGCGAGCCGGTGAAGGACGGGGCGGAACTGTACCGCATCGAGCCGGACCTGTTCGTGGCCGCCGTCAAGCAGGCGGAGGGTGCCCTGGAGCGCAGCAGGGCCGCCCAGACGCTGGCCGAGATCCAGTTGCACCGGGCGCAGGAACTCCTCGACCGGAATTCCGGGACGGTCGTGGCCCGCGACCAAGCCCGCGCCGCCCTCGACCAGGCCAAGGGCGCGGTCACCGGGGACGAGGCGAATCTCCAGACCGCCCAGATCAACCTCGGCTACACGCGGATCCTCGCCCCGATCACGGGCCGGATCGGCCGCACGAGCGTCACCAAGGGCAACGTCGTCGGCCCCGACAGCGGCGTGCTGACCTCGATCGTCAGCCAGGATCCGATGTACGTCACCTTCCCCGTGAGCCAGCGGGAATTCCTGCGCTACCAGCAGGGCGCCGACCGGCCCGACCGCAGCAAGGTCGGGGTGAGGATTCGGTTCCAGGACGGCTCGGATTACGGCCAGGTCGGCCGCCTCGACTTCGTGAACATCAGCGTCGACCGCGCGACCGACACCGTCGTGGTCCGCGCCGTCATGCCGAACCCGGCCGGCGCCCTGCGGGACGGGCAGCTCGTCCGGGTCGCCCTCCAGATCGGGGCGCCCGAGCAGAAGGTCGTCATCCCGCAGGCGGCCCTCATCGCCGACCAGGGCGGCGTCTACGTCTTCGCCGTGGAGGACGGGCGGGCGGTCACGAAGCGGGTGAAGCCGGGCCAGGGCGGCACCGGGGCGGACGTGGTCATCGAGGAGGGCCTCTCCGGCGGCGAGCTCGTCATCGTCGACGGCCTGCAGCGGGTGCGGCCCGGGATCCCCGTGCGGGCGAGCCCGATCGGCCCCTCCGCGAGCAGGACCTGAGCCCATGCTCTCCGCCATCTTCGTCGACCGGCCGCGCCTCGCGATCGTCATCGCGATCGTGACCTCGATCGCGGGCCTGCTGGCGCTCGTGACCATCCCCGTCGCGCAGTACCCGGACATCGTGCCCCCGCAGGTCTCCGTGACGACCACCTATCCGGGCGCCGCGGCGGACGTGGTCGAATCGACCGTTGCGCAGCCGATCGAGTCCCAGGTCGTGGGCGTCGACAAGATGATCTACATGAAGAGCGTCAGCGGCAACGACGGCAGCTACACGCTCACGGGCTCGTTCGAGCTCGGCACGGATCCGGACATCAACGCCGTCAACGTCAACAACCGGGTCCAGATCGCCCTCGCCAAGCTCCCCGAGGACGTCCGCAAGCAGGGCGTCACGGTGAAGAAGAAGTCCTCGGCCCTGCTCGGCGTGCTGGCAGTCTACTCGCCGAAGGCGACCCAGGACCCGCTCTTCATCTCGAACTACGTCACGATCAACCTGCTCGACCGGATCAAGAGCACGCCGGGCGTCGGCGACGCCACGCTCTGGGGGCCGCAGGATTACGCCATGCGGGCCTGGGTGCGCACGGACCAGCTCACCGGGCTCAACCTGACCACCGGCGACGTGATCGGCGCGATCCAGGCCCAGAACGTGCAGGCGCCGGTCGGGCGGATCGGCGCCCGCCCGATCTCGAACGAGCAGCAGCTGCAGCTCAGCATCCAGACGCAGGGGCGCCTCTCCTCGGCCGACCAGTTCCGCAACATCGTCCTGCGCACGAACCCGGACGGCTCGGTGCTGCGCCTCGGCGACGTCGCCCAGATCGAGCTCGGCGCGGCGAATCTCGACCGCGAGACGCGGCTGAACGGCAGCCCGGCGACCGTGATCGCGATCTACCAATCGCCGGGCGCGAACGCGATCACCACCCTGAAGGAGGTCGAGCGGCGGGTCGGCGAGCTCGCCAAGACCTTCCCCGAGGGGCTCGCCTGGAAGGTCACCTACGATCCCACGAGCTTCATCACGGAGACCGTCCACGAGGTCCAGAAGACGCTCGTCGAGGCCTTCATCCTCGTGGTGATCGTGGTGTTCCTGTTCCTCGGCAGCCTGCGCGCCACGCTGATCCCGACGCTGGCCGTGCCGGTGAGCCTGATCGGGACCTTCATCGTCCTGAAGGCGGTCGGCTACTCGGCGAACTCGGTGTCGCTCCTCGCCCTGGTTCTCGCGATCGGCATCGTCGTCGACGACGCGATCGTCGTTGTCGAGAACGTCGAGCGCGTCATGGAGGAGCATCCCGAGCTGACTCCGCGCGAGGCGACGAAGCGGGCGATGGCCGAGATCACGGCGCCGATCATCGCCATCACGCTCGTCCTGCTCTCCGTCTTCGTCCCCGTCGCCTTCGTGCCGGGCATCTCGGGCGAATTGTTCCGGCAATTCGCGGTCGCGGTCGCGGTCTCGATGCTGCTCTCGGCGATCAATGCGCTGACCCTCTCGCCGGCCCTGTGCGGCGTGCTGCTGCGGCCCCATCACGGCCCCCGCCGGGGCATCATGGGCTGGGTGATGCGGGGGATCGACCGGATCCGGGACGGCTACGGCGCGGCCGTGGCGCGCATCGTGCGCCTCTCGGTGATCGGCCTCGTGCTGGCCGGCGCGGCGGCCTACGGGACGGTGCAGCTCGCCCGGATCACCCCGACCGGCTTCCTGCCAGAGGACGACCAGGGCGCCTTCTTCGTCGTGGTGCAATTGCCCGAAGGCGCCGCGGTCGGGCGCACCTCCGCGATCGTGGCCCGCGCCGAGGAGATCCTGCGCCAGGAGCACGCGGTGGTGGACTACACCTCGGTGATCGGGCTCAACTTCATCGACAATTACTCGCAGGGCAACGCCGCCTTCATGGTCGTGACCCTGAAGCCCTTCGAGGAGCGCAAGGGGGCCGCGGACGGGGCCGCGGCGATCATCGCGCGCCTCGGCCAGCGCTTCCGGGAGATCCAGGGCGGCGTGGTGGTGCCGCTCGCGCCGCCGCCGATCATCGGCCTCGGCACCGGCGGCGGCTTCGCCTACGTGCTCGAGGATCTGCGGGGCGGCGACGCGAAGGAACTCGCGCAGGTGCTGCGCGGCCTCGTCGTGGCCGCGAACGAGGAGCCGAAGCTCAACCGCGTCTTCAGCACCTTCTCGGCGACGAACCCGTCCGTCTACCTCGATATCGACCGCAACAAGGTCCAGATCCTCGGCGTGCCCCTGAACAACGTGTTCCAGGCGCTGCAGGCGTCGCTCGGCGGCTACTACGTCAACGACATCAACCTGTTCGGCCGGACCTGGCAGGTGCAGGTCCAGGCCGATGCGGCCGACCGGGCGCGGATCGACGACATCTACCGCATCAACGTGCGCAACAAGGACGGCCAGATGGTGCCGCTGCGCAGCCTCGCCGAGGTCCGGATCGTGGTCGGGCCGCCGGCGCTGATCCGCTACAACAACCTGCGCGCCGTCACGATCCAGGGCTCGCCCGCGCCGGGCGTCTCCTCCGGTCAGGCGCTCGCCGCGATGGAGAGCGTCGCCGCCCGCACGCTGCCGGCGGGATTTGCCGGCGAGTGGACCGACACGGCCTTCCAGGAGAAGCGGGCGGAGGGCAAGACGGCGATCATCCTCAGCTTCGCGATCCTGTTCGCCTTCCTGTTCCTCGTTGGCCTCTACGAGAGCTGGACGATCCCGGTGCCGGTGCTGCTGTCGGTCACGGTCGGCATCCTCGGCGCCTTCGTGGCGATGGTGTGGGGCCGGCTGACCCTCGACCTCTACGCGCAGATCGGCATGGTGGTGCTGATCGGGCTGGCCGCCAAGAACGGCATCCTGATCGTCGAGTTCGCCAAGGAGCAGCGGGAGCGGGGCGTGCCCGTCCGCGAGGCGGCGACCGAGGGCGCGCGCCTGCGCTTCCGCCCCGTCATGATGACCTCCTTCGCCTTCATCCTCGGCCTGCTGCCGCTCGTGATCGCGACCGGCGCCTCGCAGCTCGCGCGGCGCGACGTCGGCACGCCGGTCTTCGGCGGCATGATCGCGGCCTCCTTCCTCGGCATCTTCGTGATTCCGCCCCTCTACGTGGTCTTCCAGACCCTGCGTGAGCGGGCCTGGGCGGTGATGGGCGGCAAGGGCGCGAAGAAGGCGGCCGGACCCGGGAAGCCGGCGGGCGGACCGGAACACCTCCCGGCCGAATGAGCCGGGCGGCCGGGCGGACGTGAAGGAGCACGGCGATGCAGGATACCGGTGAGATCATGCTGACCGACCGGCCCGAGGCGGATCCGGGCGAGGGCGAAGGCACGGGCAAGCTGAAGCGGAAGGTCTACGAGCGGGAATTGCGCAAGCTGCAGGTCGCGCTCTGCCACATGCAGGAAGCGGTCAAGCGCGACGGGGCGCGCATCATCGTCGTCTTCGAGGGACGGGACGCCGCCGGCAAGGGCGGCACGATCAAGGCGATCACGGAGCGGGTCAGCCCGCGCGTGTTCCGCGTCGTCGCATTGCCGGCCCCGTCCGACCGGCAGAAGACGCAGATGTTCCTCCAGCGCTACATCGAGCATTTCCCGGCCGCCGGCGAGATCGTGATCTTCGACCGCAGCTGGTACAACCGTGCCGGCGTCGAGCGCGTGATGGGCTTCTGCAGCAAGGCCGAGTACCGGCGCTTCCTCGATCTCTGCCCGCGCGTCGAGCACTTCATCATCGATGGCGGGATCCAGCTCATCAAGTTCTGGCTCGAAGTCGGCAAGCAGGAGCAGAAGCGTCGCTTCGAGGCGCGGATCGAGGATCCCCTGCGGCAATGGAAGCTCAGCCCGATGGATCTCGAATCCTATCGCCGCTGGTACGATTACTCGAAGGCCCGCGACGAGATGTTCGCGGCCACCGACACCGACGAGGCGCCCTGGCACGTCGTCCGCTCCGACGACAAGCGGCGGGCGCGCCTCAACTGCATCGCCCATCTCCTGCACCTCATCCCGCACAAGGCGGTGAAGCGCGAACCCGTGACGCTGCCCAAACGCTCCAAGGACGAGGCCTACGACGACACGCTCCGGAACAGGCGCTTCGTCCCGGAGGTGTACTGACGAAGGCCGCGCCCCGGCTTGCGGCCGGATCAGGACCGGAGATCGAGGCTCGCCTTGTACTCCTCCAGGCGCCCGATCGAGACGTCGAACTGGGCGCGGATCGCGTCGTCCATCGTCCCGTCCCGCTGCGTGTGCAGGTGGAGGATCTCCTCCTCGAGCTGGTCGCGGGTGAGCTCCTCCATCGGGAGCACCCGTTCGGCGAGGATGGTGAGGCGGTTGTTGCTCATCTCCGCGAAGCCGCCGCTCACGAAGGCGCGGCGTCCCGTGCCGGTCACGTCCGTGGCGAAGACGATGCCCGGATGCAGCATGGTCAGGATCGGGGCGTGGTCCGGCAGGATCGTCATGTCGCCCTCGACGCCCAGCAGCACGACGGACCGGACCTCCCCCGAGAAGACGATCCGGCCCGGTGATACGAGCTCGGCAAAGAGCGTGGCCATGGCTCAATCCCCTGCGGGTTCGGGTGGCGGAGAGGCCTCAGGCCATGATGCTGAGGCCGCCATCCACGTAGACGGTCATGCCGGTCAGGTGGGCGGCGTAGGGCGTGGTCAGGTAGGCGGCGGTGAGGCCGACATCGTCGATGTCGACGAGCTCGCCGATGGGTGCGCGCTGCACCGCCTCCGTCAGGAGCAGGTCGAAATCCTTCAGGCCGGAGGCCGCCCGGGTCTTGAGGGGGCCGGGCGAGACCGCGTGGACGCGGATTTCCTGCTTGCCGAGCTCGTAGGCGAGATAGCGGACCGCGCTCTCCAGGGCCGCCTTGACCGGTCCCATCAGGTTGTAGTTCGGCACGACCTTGTTGGCGCCGTGGTAGCTCATGGTCAGGAGCGTGCCGCCCTCCGGCATCAGCGGGGCGGCGAGCCGCGCCATGCGGATGAAGGAGTGGCAGGAGACGTCCATCGCCACCTTGAAGCCCTCGGACGAGCTGTCGACGAGCCGCCCCTGCAGATCGTCCCGGGGCGCGAAGGCGATCGAGTGCAGGGCGATGTCGAGCCCGCCCCAGCGCTCGGCGATCTGTCGGAACACGCCCTCGAGATCTCCCTCCCGCTGGACGTCGCAGGGCAGGAAGAGCGGCGCTTCGAGCTCGCGCGCCAGCGGCTCGACGTAGGGCCTCGCCTTCTCGTTCAGGTAGGTCAGGGCGATGTCCGCGCCGAGCCGGCGGAACACCCGGGCGCAGCCGTAGGCGATCGAGTGCGCGTTGGCGACGCCGAGGACGAGGGCGCGCTTGCCGGCGAGGGCGTGGCCGTCGGGGATCTGCGTCATCTCTGAGCCCTCTGCGACTTGCCGTGGCCGGCCTGGCGTCGGGGCGACCGTGCTGCCACGGCCGCCGGCATCAGCTCCGGCACCGCGTCCGCTGCCAGGAGGCGCCGGAAGGCCGGCATCAGCGCCCGCTGCTCCGGCTCGAGGTCGATATTGCCCATCAGCCGCTCCAGCAGCCGGAGCAGGCGCCCCCGCTCCTCGTCCGTCCGGAGGAGCCTCGGCAGCGTCTCAAGCGCGCGCTCGGGCGCGTGCTCGACGATGCAAGCCTGCAGCCGCACGACCTGGCTCGCCTCGCCGGCCGGCAGGTCGAGCAGGCCGACATCGTGTCCGACGAGCTCGCGCATGCGCTTGAAGGTCGAGAGCCGGCGCTCGTGCCCGCCCTGCCGGGCGGCCAGCAGGGCCGCGCGGACCGCGGCCTCGGTGAAGCCGCCCGCCTCGATCCGGTCCAGGGCCTCGCGGACGAAGGGCGTGTCGCGGCCGGGCTGCGCCTCGGGCTTGGCGGCGGCCGGTTGCGCCAGGGCCGAGACGCTCATCGGGGCGTAGAGATTGTAGAACAGGTTCTCGACCGCGGCGTCGCGCAATTGCCGGTAGAGATCCCAGGAGGCGGTGACCTCGGCCGCGACAAGCCGCTCGGCCGCGACGCTCGGGCCGGCCTCGTCGCGCGGCGTGCGATGGGCCCGGGCGATGTCGGCCCACCCCTTCACGGGCGCGAGCCAGGGGTTCAGGTCCGAGAGCGCCCAGCGGCGCGCCCGGAGCGGGTGCCAGGCCCGGGCGAGGGGAGCCGCGTCCCGCGGCACGAGCGCGCCGAGCACCGGATGGACGAAGGTCTCGTAGAGCGAGGCGTTGAACTCCGAGACCTTCTCCACCGCGCCGAAGGGGACCTCGTCCTTGCGGGCGTATTTCTGGAGCGTCTGCAGATCCTCGACCCGGTGCTCGGTCAGGACCACGTCGTAGCGGCTCGCGCCGTTCGTGCGCTGCTCCTCCACTTTCATCCCGTAGAGGCCGGGGGGCAGGTGCTCGATGTATTCGAGCAGGTCGACGATCTGCGCGTGCTCCTTCCGCGCCACGCTCGCCGAGACGAAGATGCCGAGATGGCCGATGCTCCGGTGCATCAGGCCGACGATGACCTGCCCGTTCTCCTTCAGCGCCTCGGTCGTCGGATAGAGATCCGCGACCCAGTTGAAGGCCTGCTGCGGCGGGGTGATGTTGTCGCCGAGCGAGGCGAACAGGATAATCGGCGAGCGGATGGCCCGCAGGTCGAACGCGTGGCCCGCCGACCATTCCGCGTCGCCCCCGGCCAGCTTGTTGCCGACGAACAGGTTGTCGACGATCCAGCGGATCTCGTCCCGGTTCATCAGGAAGTACCCGCCCCACCAGCGCTCGAATTCCAGGTAGCGCTCGGGCTCGGTGTCGATCTTCGCGAAGAGATTGTAGCTCTTGCCGAAATAGGTGTTGGCCGGGTTCAGGGCCTCGAAATTCTCGACGAGGTAGGCCCCGTCGAAGGTGCCCCCTCCGAGGTCGCTCGCCAGCAGCGCCGTCCAGCTTCCGCCGAGCATGCCGCCCGCGTAGCGCATCGGGTTCTCGGCGTCGTTGCCGGCCCAGTAGGACATCGGGGCGCCGTTCACGACGATGGGGCCGGCGCAATCCGGATCGAGGGCGCCGACCAGCATCGCGGCCCAGCCGCCCTGGCAATTGCCGACGATGACCGGCTTGCCGCGGGTCCGGTGGCGCGTGCGGACGATGCGCAGGAACTCGGCCTCCGCCTGCGCAACGTCGGAGAGCGTCTGCCCCTCGACCGGGTCGGGAAAGAAGATCACCACGTAGACGGGGTGTCCCGCCTTGAGGGACACGCCCACCTCGGAGTCCGCCTTGAAGCCGCCGATGCCGGGGCCGTGGCCGGCGCGGGGATCGATGATGACGTAGGGGCGCTTGTCGGGGTCGGTCCGCGTGCCGGGCGGGGCCTTGATCCGCACGAGCGCGTAATTCACCGGCCGCGCGAAGGTGCGCGCATCCGCCACCATCTCGTAATCGAAGGCGAGGAGCGGGGGCTTGCCCGCCTTCTCGTGCTCCAGCCAATTGTTGCCGCGCTGCCGGAGCGTGTCCCAGAACAGGAGCGAGCGCTGGGTGAAGTCGCTCCAGTAGCCGGCGGCGTCGCTCCAGGCCTGCATCGGCGTGAGCGGCCGGGCCGCATCGAGCCAAGCGCGGTTCGCCGCGCCGAGCGCGTCGAGATAGGTCTCGGCCGCCGATGCGCAGCGGTCGCGGTAGACCTCCGCGACGCGGGTCTGGATCACGGCGAGCGACGGCGGCGCGGCGCCCGCGGCTGCCGGGGCGGATGGGATCGTCTGGGCATCGGTCATGGTTGCCGTCCCGAACCGTGAGGATTCATTGGCGGCGGCCTTCCCAGGTGAGGAAGAAGCCGACATCGCCCGGCATGCCGTCCGGCCAGTCGACGATCATCGCCTTCAGGCCGTAGCCGGCGGGCCGCAGGCGGTCCTGCCAGAACTCGAAGGCTTGGCGTGGCCGGCCCGTCAGGGTCTGGGGCCACTCCGCCTCCGAGTTGTTGATGGCCCGCCCCGCATCGCTGCACATCACGTTCGGGAAGCGCATCACGAGGAGCTCGTTCTTGCCCTGCTCGGCGGCGATGCGCAGCTTGTGCAGCAGCGACTTCGTGATGTCGTGCACCTTCTCGGGCGTGACCTCGACGGGCTCGGACAGGGCCTTGATCAGTTCGGTCCGCGCCTTGCCGGCACGGTCCTGGGCCTGCATATCCTTCATGACCTTCGCGGCCTTCAACTGGGCCGTGTAGGCGCCGAGTTCGGCGGCGGACATGAAGGTCTCGTCCCCGAGTTCGTGCTCGGCCGGCTTCGTCTTCAGCGCTTCCATCTCGGGCTCCCTTCGCTCACAGGGCCGGCTGACGCCGGGCATGATCCAGCGCGTCGCGGATGCCGCGCGCGATCATCGACTCCTCGTCCGTCGGAATGACCCAGGCGGCCGGGCCCGGCCCCCGCGTCAGGCGCGGGCCGCCCGCCGCGTTGGCGGCCTCGTCGAGGGCAAATCCGGCCCAGGCCGCGCCGCGCAGGACCTCGGCGCGCGTGGCGGCGTCGTTCTCGCCGATGCCGCCGGTGAAGACGACGGCGTCGAGGCCGCCGAGCGCCGCCGTCAGGGAGCCGAGTTCCCGCCCGATCCGGTAGACGAACAGGTCGATCGCGCGCCCCGCATCGGGGTCCGCGCCCGCCAGCGAGCGCAGCCTGCGCATGTCGTTCGACAGCCCGGAGACCCCGCGGAGCCCGGACTGCGTGTAGAGCACCTGCTCCGCCTCGTCGGGCGTGAGCCCCATCTCGCGCAGCATGTAGAACACGACTCCCGCATCGAGGGCGCCGCAGCGGGTGCCCATCGGCAGGCCGTCGAGGGCGGAGAAACCCATCGTGGTCGCGACGCTCCGGCCGCGATCGAGGGCGCAGAGGCTGGCGCCGTTGCCGAGATGGGCCACCACCACGCGGGAAGAGGCGAGGGCGGGGTCGTAGGCCGCGAGCACCGAGGCGATGTAGGCGTAGGACAGGCCGTGGAAGCCGTAGCGGCGCACGCCCCTCTCGGTCATCGCATGCGGCAGGGCGAAGAGCTGCGCGATCTCCGGCTGGCCGCGGTGGAAGGCCGTGTCGAAACAGGCGATCTGCGGCAGGTCGGGGAAGCGCTGCCTGAGGATGCGGATCGGCTCGAGATTGTGCGGCTGATGGAGGGGAGCGAGGGGCACGAGGCGCTCCAGGTTCTCCAGCACTTCCGCATCCACGTGCACCGGCGCGTCGTAGGCGAGGCCGCCATGGACGACCCGGTGCCCGACGGCGGCGAGCCGGAGGCCGCTGCCGTGCGCGCGCAGCCATGCGGCGACGTGCAGGAGCGCCTCCTCGTGGCCCCATCCGGGACCCTCGAAGGCTTCGTCGGCGACCGCGTTCCCGGCCCCGTCCCGGATCAGCAGGTGCGCGGACCCGCCCAACCCCTCGAACAGGCCCCGGAAGAGGCGCAGCGGCTCCTCGGCCTCGCCGAGCTCGAAGACCTGGAACTTCAGGCTCGACGAGCCGGCATTGAGGACGAGCAGGACCGGGACCATCGCCTAGACCTCCGGCATGACCCGCCGCGCGCGCTCGGCCGCGGCGACGAGGGAGGCGACCGCGCAGGAGGCGAGGCGGGTCAGCCGCGCATCGGCCCGGCTGGTCAGGATGATGGGCACCCGCGCGCCGAGCACGATCCCGGCCGCGTCCGCGCCGGCGAGGAAGGTCAGGCTCTTGGCGAGCATGTTGCCCGAGGCGAGATCGGGGACGACGAGGACGTTCGCCTGGCCCGCGACGGGCGAGCGGATCTTCTTGATCCGCGCGGCGCCGAGATCGATGGCGTTGTCGAGGGCGAGCGGCCCGTCGAGCACGGCCCCGGTGATCTGCTCCCGGTCCGCCATCTTGCAGAGGGCGGCGGCATCGAGCGTCGAGACCACCTTCGGGTTGATGGTCTCCATGGCCGACAGGATGGCGACCCGCACGGTCCCGACGCCGAGGGCGTGGGCAAGGTCGATGGCGTTCTGCACGATGTCGCGCTTGTCCTCGAGGGACGGCGCGATGTTGACGGCGGCGTCCGTGACGATCAGCGGCGTCGGGTGGCCCGGCACGTCCATGACGAAGCAGTGGCTGAGGCGCCGCGCGGTCCGCAGGCCCGCATCCCGGGCCACCACCGCCCCCATCAACTCGTCCGTGTGCAGGCTGCCCTTCATCAGCGCCTCGGCCTCTCCGGCCCGCACGAGGGCGACGGCGGCCTCGGCGGCCGCGTGGCTGTGCGGGGCCTCGCAGAGGCGCAGCGCGCCGATATCGGCGCCGAGCGCCGCCGCGGCCGCCGCGATCTTCGCCCGCGGCCCGACCAGGATGGGCTCCGCGATGGCGAGGGCGGCGGCTTCGAGCGCGGCGCCGAGCGCGGCCTCGTCGCAGGGATGCACGACCGCCACTTTCAGCCGGGGCAGCGCCTGGGCGGCGGCGATCAGGCGCTCGTACTTCTCGTGGCCGCGGGCCTCGGCCGGGGGCCGCTTGAGCGTCGAGGTCGGCACGGTGGTCTCTCCTGGGATGTCGAGGAAGGACCTCTCGCCGGCGCGCCCCGCGTCGCGGGCGATCGAGGCCGGCCCCGCCGCGCGGGCGGACCCGGTCGCATCGCGCGGCTCCGCGCTGGCGATCGAGGCTCAGTCTGCCGCGTTCGGACTGGACGGGCTTGATCGAACGGGACGGGAGGCCCATCCGCCGATCTGCGGCGTCACGTTGTCAGGATCGTACCGGCAGGACGCGCCTCTTCGCGCCCGGATGTTTCGAAGCAGAGACGAGGTCGAGCTGCAGTCATGGGCGGCCGGTACTTCGGAATACGCCGAATATCACTGGGTCGCGTGCGTACAAACAAAAGGCAGCGCCGGATGTTGACGGCAATCGACTCGATTTGCGGCAGCATCCTTGCGCGTCAACCATTGGTCCTCGCACCCCGCCGGGAGGATCGCCATGCGAAGGCGATGCGCCGAAGGGATGGCCCGCTCGGGCCTATCCCCTTCGGCCCGGGCGGCGGGGCGCGGTGCGGGAGCGTGAGATGCGCAAGCCTGTCTTCCGCGCGGCCGGCGTCGCCGCCGCCATGACGCTCAGCGGCGCCGCGCTCGGCCAGGCGGCTCCGACGCCGCTCGTGAACCGGGCGGATTCGATGATGCAGATGAGCGCCGCCTCGCTGATGCCGACCCTGCGCGGGCGCTGGCTCTACGCTGACGAGGGGCTGGTCGTCGGCCGCGTCCGGGAGGTCCGCGTCTCCGCGGACGGCAACACCCTCGTCGCCGTGGTGCTGCGACGGCGCTGGCTCGGCGGGGGCGAGGTCGGCGTGCCGGTGCCCCGGCTTCGGCAGGTCGGCAACGACCTCAGCATGAGCGGGACGCGCGCGGCGATCCGGGCGATGCCGCCGCTCTGAGATTCAGGTGCCGGTGGGTTCTGGCGGGGGTGCCGGAAGCCCCACGCCGGTTTCGATGGGTCCGGAGAGCCGCGCTGCCATGGACGACCTCGCGCATTACTCGGCCCTAGAACGCCTGCGCGACGGGGGATTGCTGGAGATCCGCGCCCTGAGGCCGGAGGATCGGGATGGGCTCCTCTGGGCCATCGACCATGCCAGCGAGCAATCGCTCTACCGGCGCTTCTTCGGAGCGAGGCGCCACTTCAGCGACACGGAGGTCGCCGTCTTCCTCAACGTCGATTTCGAGAACGAGGTCGCGCTGGTCGCGGTGGCCGACGAAGCGGGCGAGGCCAGGATCGCCGGCGGCGGCCGCTACGTGGTGACCCGGCCCGGTCAGGCCGAGGTCGCCTTCACCGTCATCGACGCGTTCCAGGGGCGGGGCGTCGGCGCGGTGCTGATGCGGCACGTGATCGCGATCGCCCGAAGGCGCGGGCTCGGCGAGCTGATCGCCGAGGTCCTGCCCGACAACGCTCCCATGCTGAAGCTCTTCGAGAGATGCGACCTGCCGCTGAGGCGAAGGCGCGAAGGCTCCGTCATCCATGTGAGCCTTCAGCTGCCGGGCGCCGCGCCGCCGTGACCCCCGGCATCCCTGGCGGATCGAAGGGCACAAACCTCTCTACAGGCTCTGCAGGAAGCGGCTCCGCGCCCTCTCGAAGCCGCTCGTCCATCGCAGCGTCTCGTCCCGCAGCACCCGGGCGCCCTGGCCGTAGGACGACCCGAAGGCGACCTGCCGGTCGGCATCGACGAAGCCGTTGATCGCCCGGACCGCGCGGCGGGGCATGACGTTCGGGTCATCGGCAAGGGCGTCGCAGATCATCAGCAGGGCCCGCTCTCCGCACGCACCGCCGAGACCGGCGGCGACCGACCGATCCTCGCCCGCGACGAGCGCGCAGAATGCCTCCCGCACGAAGGCCCGCTGCCTCAGATCGAGCGCCCCGGCCATCCCGCCTGCGAACATTCCTGCCTCCCTGCTTCGGCCGGCCCGCCTGCCTCCTTCGTGCGGCGACCTCCCTGGTGTCGCGGAAGGCTGCCGACGCATCGGCAGGGCCGCGTCGGGGCTCGCGCGCGATCATCCTCGCGACATGCGCACCGCCCGGCGGTGCGCTAATAGGCGCTCGAGGCCGGCCGAACCCGGATGCCCGGCGGCACCTCGAACGGCGCAGGCTGCGGCACGCGGGTGACGACAACGGGAGAGCCGGCGTCGAAGGGCAGCATCGCGGCTCCTGCGGAGATGAAGCCCGCCAGCGCACGCAGGTCGTCCGGCTGCCTCGGGTCGCGCGAGATGACATCGGCCTCCCGCTGCAGGCGCATGTTGCAGGCCCGCGAGGGCAGGCCGCCGCTCGGGGTGCAGGCGTCGTGCCGGGCACAGGCGAGATCGAGCGCGTCGACGGGCGGCAACGGCGCGTTGTTGCCCATGCCGCAATAATTGCCGTGAATGAGCGCCGCCGGCGGGCGCAGGGCGCCATTCGTCTGCGCCAGCGCCGGCACGATCAGGCAGGAAGCGGCGATCGGAAGGAATGCGAGTCTCGGGATCATGGCGTGCGACCTCGCGAGCCTTCGGGCAAGGCCCCCCGTGGGAACGGCCGGGCGGGTCGCGAACGGTTCGGGGCTGTCCGCCCGGGGGAGGGGTGCGCCCAGATCCGGCGCACCCGGACGCCGCTCAGTAGGGGCGGCAGGTCCCGGCATAGGAGTCGTAGTACCTGTAGGGGCCGCAGCCGCCGTAGGTCGCGCCGTAACCGGCGACCGCAGCCGCACCGACCGCCGCCGCGCCCAGGCCGTATCCGTAGGGACGGTAGCCGTAACCACCGTAGCGGCCGACCCGGGCGTATCCGCCGCGATAACCGCCCGCCACGCCGCCGCGATAGCCACCACGATAGCCCCCGGCCATGCCACCGCGATAACCGCCGGCCATGCCGCCGCGGAACCCGCCGCCCCGGAATCCACCGCCCCGCATGCCGGCCCCGTGGAACCCCCCGCCGCCCCGGAACCCGCCGCCGCCTCCCCGGAAGCCGCGCGCGTCGGCCACGACACTGGTGAGGATCAGGGCGCCGAAGGCGACGGATGCGATGAGCAGCGTTTTCATGAGACCATCTCCTCGCCGGAAGGGGACGTGTCGAGATGAGGCGCGACCAGCCCGCCGGTTCGGGCGGCCCCGGGATGGGCTCAGCTTCGACACCTGCGCCATTCCGACACTAGGGCTCGCCGCCAAGGGCCGCTTGATCCGACGAGACACACGGCCGGATTTCGCACGGGCTCGTCAGCCACGTGCGGCCGGGCCGCCGGTCAGCGCCACGCCGATCGCGCTCCGCCGCGCTGACTTCATGAAGGGCCTCACGAACAAGGACCGGTCGAAGCTCGACGAGCCGCGGGCCCTGAGCCTGTCGCTCGACAGGATGAGCCAACGAGATCTACCCCTTCATCGAGAGCGTCACCCCGCAAGTACCTCGCCAGTTCGGACGCCACCTCCCGAGCAGCACGGACCTCGCCCGGGCAAGCGAGGCCCAGTATCTCGTTTGCCTCGAGATGTATTGGGATTGGCTCAAAGGTGAGGCGTGCGCGAAGCAGCACCCCCTCTACGACATGACGGTCAAGAAGCAGCTCACCGAGGCCGAAGAGGAGCGTCCCTACACCGGCACCGAAGTGCAGATTTTGTTCATGGGGGAGCCGCCCATGGGTGGAGCATGGCCGCCGTTTGTTGCCATCGCAACTGCCAATACGCCGCTCGGCGCCATTTTCAGACATTGAGCTGCTGCTGGAAAGCGGACCTCCCGCGGCATGCCCGATCAGGTCGTCGCCGCGGCCGATTGTTACTCCGCAAGACTGGCGGGTGAGCGCCTCATTCGTTGATCGCCGAGGCTCCCCGCCTACACCTCTCCGCCGGCCACCGGGATCGCCTGTCCGGTGATGGCACCTGCTGCTGCGCCGCACAGCCACGCGACCGCGTCGGCGACCTCGTCCGGTTGGACCAGGCGGCCCTGCGGGTTATGGCGCACGAGCGAGGCAAGCGCCGCATCGCGGTCCCGGCCGGTCGTCGCCATGATCCGCTCCAGGCTGTCGCCGACGATGTCGGTGTCGGTGAAGCCGGGGCAAACCGCGTTGACGGTGACGCCGCTGCGGGCGGTCTCCTGGGCGAGCGAGCGGACGAGGCCGACCACCGCGTGTTTGGCCGCGCAATAGGCCGAGACGTAGGGGTAGCCCTTCTGTCCGGCGGTCGAGGCGATCGCGACGATCCGACCGAACCCTCGGGACGTCATGCCCGGCAGCACCGCCTGCGCCGCGTGGACGGTGCCGAACAGGTTCACGTCGAGCATCCGCTGGAACAGGGCGGGCTCGCTGCGGCCGAAGGGGGCGGATTCGGCCGCACCGGCATTGGCCACGAGGATGTCGACCGGCGCGCGCGCGTCGATCTCCGCGAAGGCGCGGGCGACCGCCGGCCCGTCCGTCACGTCGACGACAAGCAAGTGGTGGGCTGCGCCCTCGCTCACCGACCGCTCAAGCGCCTCGGCGTTGCGGCCGAGGATCGTCACCGCGGCGCCCTCGCGGACGAGCCGCGCCGCGATGGCGCGGCCGATGCCGCGGGCACCGCCTGTGATGACGGCGTGGCGAAGGGGGCCGGCCTCACCCACGGCTCAGGCTCCGGGCCGGACGTAGCCGGGCAGGCTCGCATCCGGCACGTCGTCGAGGTTGACCACGATGTTCTCGGGCGTGCGCGCCGTCAGCCAGACGAGGCCGGCGTCCGGGCTCATGTTCGCCTCCACATGGGGCATGAACGGCGGCACGAACACGAAGTCGCCCTCGCTCATGTCGATGTACTCGGCATAGTCCGCGCCGAAATAGATCCGCGCCTTGCCCGTCAGCACGTAGCCGCCGGTCTCGGCCTCGCCGTGATGGTGCGGCAGCGAGCGGTAGCCCGGCTCGTTGCTGACCTTGCCGTACCAGATCCGCGTGGCGGGCGTGTGCTGCGGGCTGACGCCGGAGACGCGCACGGCGCCGCCGGACTGCCCGGTGCGGATATCCTCCTCGCCGGCGCGGGTGACGATGGGCTTCACTTGGGTCATGGGTGGCTCCTTCAGGATGGTCACAGGAGGCCGGTCTCGACGGCGACGCGGCGATAGGCGGCGCCCGCGGTGAAGCCGCCGTCGATCACGAAATCCTCGCCGGTGATGAAGCTCGCCTCATCGCTCGCCAGGAAGCGGACGAGGCGGGCGACCTCCTCGGGCTCGCCCGGCCGGCCCATGGGCGTCATGCCGATCATGGGGGAGAGATGCGGCGAGCCGGCGTTCAGGCCGGTCACGACGAGGCCGGGGCAGACGGCGTTGACGCGAATGCGATCGGCCACGAGTTCCATCGCCGCCGTCTTGGTGAGCCCGCGCAGGCCCCATTTGCTGGCGGTGTAGGCGGGATCGGCATGGCCCGAGAAGGCCGAGTTCGAGGCGATGTTGACGATGCTGCCGCCGCCCGAGGCGCGCATCGCGGGCGCGACCGCGCGGATGCCGAGGAAGGCGCCGGTGAGGTTGACCGCGAGCACCCGGTTCCAGGCGGCGAGATCGGTCGCCGCCACGCCGGTGCGGTTTATGATGCCGGCGTTGTTGATGAGGATGTCGAGACGGGGGCGCCATCCGAGGGCACCCGCAACGAGGGCGTCCCATCCCTCCGGTGCGGTGACGTCGGCGGCCTGGAAGCGGGCCTCCAGCCCCTCGTCGCGCAGTTCCGCCGCATAGGCCTCGCCCTGATCGGCGAGCACGTCGCAGATCGTCACCGCGACGCCGGACTGCGCCAGGAGGCGCGCCTGCGCCGCGCCCTGGCCGCGGCTGCCGCCGGTGACGATGGCGGCCTTGGCCCTCAGATCGGCGAACGCGCTCATCTCACTCCCCCTGGATCACGGCTTGGCGCTGCTCGCCGAGCCCGTCGATACCGAGCCGCATCGTCTGGCCGGCGCGCAGGAAGACCGGCGGCTTCTGGCCGAGGCCGACGCCGGGGGGCGTGCCGGTGGCGATGACGTCGCCGGGGTGGAGCGTCATGAACGCGCTGATGTAGCTGACGAGCTCGGGGACCCCGAAGATCATCCGCGCGGTGGTGCCGGTCTGGCGGCGGGTGCCGTCGACGTCGAGCCATAGGCCGAGCGCCTGCGGATCGGGCAGCTCGTCCCGCGTCACCAGCCAGGGGCCGAGCGGGCCGAAGGTGTCGGCGCTCTTGCCCTTGGTCCACTGGCCGCCGCGCTCCGACTGGAAGGCGCGCTCCGACACGTCGTTGACGACGCAGTAGCCGGCGACGCAATCCAGCGCCTCGGCCCGCGTCACGTGCTTGGCGCGGCGACCGATCACCACGCCGAGTTCGACCTCCCAATCGGTCTTTTCCGAGCCGCGCGGAATCTCGACCGCGTCGTTGGGGCCGCAGACGGCGCTGGTCGCCTTCAGGAACAGCACCGGCTCCTCGGGCGGGGCCTTGCCGGTCTCGGCGGCGTGGTCGGCGTAGTTCAGGCCGACGCACACGAATTTTCCGATCGCACCGACGCAGGCACCGATGCGCGGCGTCCCGTCCGCAGCGGGCAGGCGCGCGGGATCGAGGGCGCGCAGCCGCGCGAGGCTCTCGTCCGACAGGTAGGGGCCGGCGATGTCGGGCACGTGGTCGCGGAGGTCGCGGATGCGGCCCTCCGCATCGAGGAGGCCGGGGCGCTCGGCACCGGGCTCTCCGTATCGCAGCAGCTTCATGCCGTGTCTCCAGCGTGCGGGTCAGTAGAAGGCGGGGCTTTGAGCGAGCGTCGCCCACAAGGCGGGATCGTGCCCCGGCACCACGCGGGCCTGCGCCCGCTCGGCCACCATGCGGAGCTTGGCGACGGAGCGCACGGCCTCGGTCACCGAGGTGACGGCGCCGGGCAGCGCCCGGTCCTCCCAGTGATCCATCGTGTCGGCGGCATCGATCGCCAGCAGCGTCGCGCCGCGCGGGGTGCGCACGAGGAAGGACTGGTGCCCGATCGTGTGGCCGGGGGAGCGGATGCAGGTGATCGCCCCGTCGCCGTAGAGATCGAAGAAGTCGCCCCACGCCTCGTCGAGCAGGCACCAATCGAGGGCCGGCCGGTCGAAATCGGCTCGCACGAAGGCGCCGGCGCAGAACCAGTCCGGTGCCAGCGCATAGTCGAGCGCGGCGCGCTGCACGACGTGCCGCGCGTTCGGGAACACGCCGATCGCGCCCGTATGGTCGAGATGGAGGTGCGACAGCAGCACGGTACGCACGTCCGCCGGGTCGAAGCCGGCCGCCCGCATCTGCGCGGCGCAATCCTGCCCCGGCGCGACCCGCGGCACGAACACCTCGGCGACCGGCCCCCAATGCCCGCGCGGATCGGTGGCGCAGACCGCCGGAAAGCCGCCGTCGATCACCACGTGCCCGCGCGGATGCGTGACGAGGTACCAGGGCACCGGGATCTCGAACGGCTCGCCGAGGCCCTGGTTTAGGTAGATGTCCTGATAGCGGCAGCCGAGGCTGCCGGTCTGGAAGAGATGGAGGCGAATCTCGGACATCGTTCCTCCCCCGGACGTTCGATACGTCTTTTGCTTCAAGTTTGAAGCTTCCGGTATAAGGCGCGCCGTCGCTCGACCTGTCAAGAGAAATTTCAAGCTTGAAGCTTGTATCCGGCGCGGCCCACGCCTAGGTTTTTGGCGCAGGCGCGGACGGACCTGCAGCGGAGGACGAGACCATGGGCCAGATACCGGCGAGCGACACGGCGGAGCCCTCGGCGTCCCTGCCGCTCCTGCGCACCTTGACCCTACCGTCGGAGGCGAATCTCAACGGCGGCGTGTTCGGCGGCTGGATCATGGCCGAGCTCGACAAGGCGGCCGGGCTCCTCGGGATGCGGCGGGCGCAAGGCCCCTGCGCGACAGTCGCCGTCGAGAACCTGCGCTTCGTCGCGGCGCTCAAGGTGGGGGAGGAGTTTTCGATCTACGGACAGGTCGAGTCGGTCGGCCGCAGCTCGATGCGGCTCAAGCTCGACGGCTTCGCCGCGCTGCCCTCGGGCGGTCAGCCGCGGCGGGTGGTGGAGGCCCTGTTCGTGTCCGTTGCGCTCGACGAGGACGGGCGCTCGCGGCCGCTGGCGTGAGGCTTGAAAGACGGCCTCCGCCTCCCCGGGCTCAGGCGCCCCGGCGCCGAGAGGGCTCGCGCGGCTCGATCCGGCTTTGCGCCGAGCGCTTGAGGCGGGCGAGGCTATCCGTCAGCGTCGTGGTCTCGTCGTCCGAGAGGCCGGCGAACAGCTCCTCGACCCAGCCGTGATGCGCCTCCGCCATGGTGCGGAAGGCGGCGCGGCCCGCATGCGTCAGGCGGATGATCTGGACGCGGCGGTCCGTCGGCGAGGGCTGGCGGGTGATGTAGCCGCTGGCGAGCAGCTTCTCGACCACCGCCGTGACGTTGCCGGCCGAGACCATCAGCAGCTTCGAGGCCTCGCCGAGGACGAGCCCGTCCTCGGCCTTGTCGAGCTGGGCGAGCAGGTCGAAGCGCGGCAGGGTGAAGTCGAACTGCTCGCGCAGGCGCGACCGGATCTCGTTCTCGATCAGCGTCGTGCAGGTGAGGAGGCGCAGCCACGCCCGCACGGCCGTGCGCGTGTCCCGCCCTTCCGCCTCGACCGGAGCGCCCCTGTCCTCCTCGCCCAAATCCCAAACCCCGGCCCACGCGTCGCCCCGGGCGTCATCAGCCCGATTTCGCAGGCCAACGCAAATGCGGGCGGCCACGCTTCCGCTCAACGCATGTCCTCCACGGCGGGCGCCCGCAGCTCCGCGCGGGTCTTGGGCCGTCCGCGAAGCCTGAGATCCTCCAGGTCCGCCCGGTCGCGAACGGAATTGCGGAAGATCTGGTCCTTGCCCGGCGCGTATTGCGGCGGGCAGTGGATGCCGTCCGCGCCGTACCAGGCGGCGGCGCGCAGGGTGAAGCCGGGATCGGTGAGATGCGGTCGGCCGAGCGCCACGATGTCCGCCCGGCCCGCCGCCAGGATGGTGTTGATCTGGTCGGGCGTCGTGATGTTGCCCACGCACATCGTGGCGGTGCCGGCCTCGTTGCGGATGCGCTCGGCGAACGGCGTCTGGAACATCCGTCCGTAGAGCGGGCGCGAGACCGTGGCGGTCTGGCCGGTGGAGACGTCGACGAGATCGACGCCGGCCTCGCGGAAGGCGCTGGCGATCGCCACCGAATCCTCCGGGCTGAGGCCGCCTTCGGCCCAGTCCGTCGCCGAGACGCGCACCGACATCGGCTTGTGCGCGGGCCAAACCGCCCGCATCGCGGAAAAGACCTCGAGGGGAAAGCGCAGGCGGCTCTCGATGCACCCGCCATAGGCGTCCTTGCGGTGGTTGGTCAGCGGCGAGAGGAAGCTCGCCAGCAGGTAGCCGTGGGCGCAGTGCAACTCCAGCATATCGAAGCCGGCCCGCTCGGCCCGCTGCGTCGCCAGGACGAAGTCGGTGACGACCGCGTCCATGTCGGCGCGGTCCATCTCGCGCGGCACGGTGCTGTCGGGGAAGTAGGGGATCGCTGAGGCCGACATCACCTCCCAGCCGTCCGATTCGAGCGGCCGGTCGATGCCCTCCCACATCAGCTTGGTGGCGCCCTTTCGCCCGGCATGGCCGAGTTGGAGGCAGAATCGGGTCGCCGCGTTGGCGTGGACGAAATCGACGATACGGGCCCAGGCCGCTTCCTGTTCGTCGTTCCAAAGGCCCGCGCAGCCCGGGGTGATGCGGGCGTCGCGCGAGACGCAGGTCATCTCGGTGAACATCAGGCCGGGCCCGCCGATGGCGCGCGCGCCGTAATGGACGAGGTGAAAGTCGTTCGGCAGGCCATCTTCCGCCGAGTATAGGCACATCGGCGACATCGCCACGCGGTTGGGGATCACCATCTCACGCAAGCGCAGCGGCTGGAACATCGGTGCGGCCGGCTTGTCGAGAGAGACGTCGAACCCGTCCTTCCGGACGCTTTCGGCAAAGGCGCGGTCCATCTGCGCGACGAAGCCGGGCGCGCGCAGGCGCAGGTTGTCGTAGGTGATCGCCTTGGCCCGGGTCATCGCCCCGAAGGCGAACTGCACCGGCTCGAAATCGAGGTAGCGCGCCACGTGCTCGAACCAGACGAGCGAGACGTCGGCCGCGTGCTGGATCTTCTCCACCTCCTCGCGCCGCCCCTTCTCGAACCGGGCAAGCGCCGCTGGCACCTCGACCTCGGCCACCAGCGCCTCGTAGAGGGCGATGGCGTCCTCCATAGCGAGCTTGGTGCCGGAGCCGATCGAGAAATGCGCGGTGGCCTTGGCGTCGCCGAGCAGCACCCGGTTGCCGCGCACCCAGCGGGCGTTGCGGATCATCGGGAATTGCCGCCAGATCGAGCGGTTGGTGAGCACCTCGTGCTCGCCGAGGACATCGGCGAAGACGCGCTTCATGAAGGCGGCCGAGCCCGCCTCGTCGAGCTGCCCCAGCCCCGCCCGCTCGAAGGTGTCGGGATCGGTCTCGAACACCCAGGTCGAGCGCCCGCGCTCGTACTGGTAGGCATGGGCGATGAACGGGCCCCATTCCGTCTCGCGGAACAGGAAGGTGAAGGCGTCGAGCGGCCGGGTCGAGCCCATCCAGACGAAGCGGTTCGGGCGCAGATCGACGGTCGTGCCGAAATGCTCGGCATGGCGCTGCCGGTAGGCGCTGTTGATGCCGTCGGCGACGATCACGAGGTCGTGGCCGTCGAGATCCTCCGCGTCGGCCTCGGTCTGGAAGATCATCTCGACGCCGAGCGCGCGGGCGCGCTCCTGCAGGATGGTGAGCAGCGTCGCGCGGGCGCAGCCGCAGAAGCCGTTGCCGCCGATCCGGTGGACTTCGCCTTTCACATGGATGGCGATGTCGTCCCAGTAGGCGAATTCCTGGGTGATGCGGGCGTAGCTCTCGGGGTCGTAGCGCTCGAAGATGTCGAGTGTTGCATCCGAGAACACGACGCCGAAGCCGAACGTGTCGTCGGCCCGGTTGCGCTCGTAGACGGTGATCGCCGCGTCAGGAAACCGCTTCTTGACCAGGATCGACAGGTAGAGCCCTGCGGGACCCGCGCCGACGACGGCGATGCGGAGGGGATTTTGGCCTGCCCGATCGGGACGCAGACCCGAAAAACCGGCCATCGCGCTGGTGACATCTCCCATCGCACCCTCCCAGAAAGACAGTCCCGCGGATCGGCTTCCGCAATATGTTTCAGGCTTAAAGCATCTTGCGCCGCCCGGCAAGATGCTTTAAGCCTAAATCATTCCGGCGGGCGATGCGGTCCGGCCGGCCCGCACTCGAACGCGAGGGCCTCACTGTGGATGCGACCTCCGAGCCGGCCGACGCTACCGACAGCTTCGCCCGCGACCATCTCCCTCCGCGCGAATCGTGGCCCGACCTGATCTTCGCGCTGCCGGAGCTGCGCTATCCGCGCCGCCTGAACTGCGTGACGCAACTTCTCGACCGCTGGATCGCCGAGGGGCGCGGCCACGCGCTGTGCCTGATCGGCGAGCACGAATCGCTGACATACCGGCAGCTGTTCGAGCGGGTGAACCGCATCGCCAACGTGCTGGTGAACCGGCTCGGGCTGCGCCCCGGCAACCGCGTGCTCCTGCGCTCGGGCAACACGCCGATGATGGTGGCGACCTACCTCGCCGTGCTGAAGGCCGGGGGCGTCGTCGTCGCCACCATGCCGCTGCTGCGGGCGCGGGAAATCGCCTATCCGCTCAACAAGGCGCGCATCGCCCTCGCGCTCTGCGACCACACCATCGGCGAAGAGATGGAGGCCGCCCGCCTCCACGCACCGGGGCTGGAGCGCGTCGTCTACTGGGGCGGCGGCCCGGATTCGCTCGAAACCCTGATGGCCGCCGAGAGCCCGGCCTTCACCGCTGCGGACACCGCCTCGGACGACGTCTGCCTGATCGCCTTCACCTCCGGCACGACCGGGGAGCCGAAGGGGGCGATGCACTTTCACCGCGACATGCTTGCGATCTGCGACACCTATGCCCGCCACGTGGTGCGGGTCGGGTCTGAAGACCGCTTCATCGGGTCGGCGCCCTTCGCCTTCACCTTCGGGCTCGCCATCATCCTGTTCCCGATGCGGGTCGGCGGCTCGGCGGTGGTGCTGGAGCGGGCCGGCCCGGAGGATCTGGCGCTGGCGATCGGGCGCGAGCGGGCGACCGTGTGCTTCACCGCGCCGACCGCCTACCGGGCGATCCTATCGAAGCTCGCGGCCTACGACCTCTCGTCGCTGCGCCGCTGCATCTCGGCGGGCGAGTTGCTCAGCCGCGCCACCTTCGACGCCTGGAAGGCCGCCACCGGCCGGACGCTGCTCGACGGCATCGGCGGCACCGAGATGCTGCACATCTACCTCGCCTCGCCAGAGGAGGAGGTGCGCCCCGGCGCCACCGGCCGCCCGGTGCCGGGCTACGAGGCGCGCGTGGTGGACGAGGACGGCCGCGAGGTTCCCCCGGGCACGGTCGGTCGGCTGGCCGTGCGCGGCCCCACCGGCTGCCGCTACCTCGCCGATCCGCGCCAGAGCACTTACGTCGTCGATGGCTGGAACTATCCCGGCGACAGTTACGTCATGGATGAGGACGGCTACTACTGGTACCAAGCCCGCTGCGACGACATGATCGTCTCCTCCGGCTATAACATTTCCGGGCCGGAGGTGGAGGCGGCGCTGCTGCGCCATCCCGACGTGCTCGAATGCGGCGTGGTCGGCGCGCCCGACCCCGAGCGCGGCACCATCGTGAAGGCCTACGTCGTCCGTGCCCCCGGCACTGCCGTCTCCGCCAAGGTGTTGCAGGACTTCGTCAAGGCCGAGATCGCGCCCTACAAGTATCCTCGCGCCGTCGCGTTCGTCGAGAACCTGCCCAAGACCGCCTCCGGCAAGATCCAGCGCTTCGAATTGCGCCGCCACGCCGCCGATCAGGCCGTCGCGCAGGCCGAACCCGTTGCGGTGTCGCTATGAACGCGACGGCCCGCACGGCGCCGCCGATGCGAGCGGATCAGGCCGGCCTGTTCAGTGCCCCGGTGCGCGTGCGCTTCTCGCAGTGCGACCCGGCCGGCATCGTCTACTTCCCGCGCTGGTTCGACCTGCTGAACGGAGTGGTGGAGGACTGGTTCACCGAGGCGCTTCGGCTCGATTACCAGGGCTTTCACCAGACGCGCGGCATCGGCCTCGGCTATGGACACGCCGAGTCCGACTTTTTCAGCCCCGGCTTCTGGAACGACCGCGTCGATGTCTTCGTGCGGGTCGCCCGCGTCGGCGGCGCCTCGCTCGACCTCGCGCTGACCGGGTTTCGAGGCGAGGCGCCCGTGATCGCCGCCCGCCTCGTCATCGTCACCACGTCGCTCGCCGAGCGCCGCGCGCTTCCCCTTCCCGGCGACCTACGGGCTGAGGCCGAGCGCTACCGCGACGCCCAAAGCCTTCAGACAGCATCCGGAGACACACCGTGAGCATCATGACAGACATCCGGCCTCAAGGCGCCGCCATCCTACAACCCGCCGGCTGGCCGGCGCCCCGCGGCTACGCCAACGGCATGGCCGCTTCCGGCAGGCTCGTCGTCACGGGTGGCGTCGTCGGCTGGGACAGGGAGGAGCGGTTTCCCGAGGGGATCGTCGCCCAGGTTCTTCAGGCCCTGCGCAACATCCGGGCGATCCTGGCGGAGGCCGGCGCCGAGCCGCACCACCTCGTGCGGCTGACATGGTATGTCACCGACATGGACGCCTATCTCGAAGCCCGCCGCGATCTCGGCGGGGTCTACCGCGACGTGTTCGGCGCGCATTTCCCGGCCATGGCGCTCGTGCAGGTGGTGCGCCTCGTCGAGTCGCCGGCGCTCGTCGAGATCGAGGCGACCGCCGTCGTTCCGGAGTGAGGCGATGAATCCGGAGGAACGGGACAGGCTGGACCGGGAGTACGACGCGCGGGCGAGCGTGCCGAGCTTCGAGACCGAGTATGCCCGCTACGTCGCGGCGAGCGCCGAGGCCGTTGCCGGCTTGGAGCGGGTGGCCGACCTCGTCTTCGATTCCGCCTCAAGCCAAACCCTCGACCTCTACCCGGCCGGACCGGGCAGCCCGCTCTTCCTGTGGATTCATGGCGGCTACTGGCGTGCCCTGTCGAAGGACGATAACGCCTTCCCGGCGCTCGGCCTCGTGCCGAACGGCGTCTCGGTGGCGGTGATGAACTACGCGCTGGCACCCGCCGTCGATCTCGACGAGATCGTGCGCCAGACCCGCGTGGCGCTGGCTTGGCTCCATGCCGAGGCCGGCCGCTACGGGATCAAGGGCCGGCGCATCCATGTCGGCGGCTCCTCCGCGGGCGGCCATCTCGGTGGGATGCTGCTGGCCGGCGGCTGGCAAGGTGCTTTCGACGTGCCGGAGGACGCGGTGGCCTCCGGGCTGCTGCTCTCGGGCCTGATGGATCTGGAGCCGCTGATCCACACCCACATCAACGCCTGGATGCGGCTCGACCGTGAGTCCGCCCGCCGCAACAGCCCGCTCCACGCGATTCCCGAGCGGTCGCGGGCGCAGCTCCTCGCCTCTGTCGGCGGGCTGGAAAGCGACGCCTTCAAGGACCAGACCGAGCGCTACCTCCGGGCCTGGACCGGCGCCGGCCATGTCGGGAGGGGGATCGCGATGGCGGGCTACAACCATTTCGATATTGCGCTGAGCCTGCGCGAGCCCGGAGGAACGCTGGCCCGCGCCGTCGCCGCTCTCTGCTGACGTCGGGGGCCGCGAACAGGATCCAGGGCTCACGAATCGCCCGTCACGAAAACCCCGGCCCCTCGATGGGGCCGGGTTTTTCGTGTTCGGTCGGATGTGAGCGCAGTCAAATCTTGGGCAACGCGTGCGTTCTGCGCGAGCACTCTGCCCAATATATTGCAAGTGCTCACAGCCATGGCGCACTGCAACAACGGCGGATCCGGAAAATCTACTATCGAAAAGATGGAATATTTGAATGTTCGGCGCATTGCTGCGCGATCCGGATAATCGCGACGTCTTCGGGATAGCTCGGCGGGCCGGCTGACGTGACATTTCCCGCATGAGGAACGCTCCGCAGGGGCGCCCAGCGAGGAGGGTCAAGACCATGGTCACACAACGCAACGTCTGCGTCATCGGCTCCGGCATCAGCGGGCTCGCCGCCGCCAAGGCGTTCAGGGAGCGGGGCCACAGCGTCACGGTGATCGAGCGCGGCCCCGATCTCGGTGGCGTCTGGGACCCGTCGCGCTCCTATCCCGACGTGAAGACGCAGACGCCGAAGGGCATCTACGCCTTCAGCCAGATGCCGATGCCGGACGACTACCCGGAATGGCCCTCGGGCGGCCAGGTCTTCGCCTATCTGCGCGCCTATGCCGAGCGGTTCGGCCTCGTCCCGCTGATCCGGTTCGGGCAGTCGGTGAGCGCGCTGAAGAAGCGCTCCGATCGCGGCTGGGACGTGACGGTGGCCGGCGCCGACGGGGCGAGCCAGACCGAATCGTACGATTTCGTCGCCCTCTGCACCGGTCAGTTCAGCCAAAAGAACAAGCCGGTCCATCCGGGCGCCGACGATTTCCGCGCCATGGGCGGGACGGTCCTGCATTCGAGCGAGCACACCGACGCCGAAACGGTGCGCGGCAAGCGGGTGATCGTGCTCGGCTACTCGAAATCGGCCACCGACGTGGCGGTGAGCGCCGTCAAGCACGGCGCGCAAGGAGTGACGCTGGTCTACCTCGATCCGGCCTGGAAGATCCCGTACTTCTTCGGCGGGCTGATCAACTTCAAGAACATCCTCTACTGCCGCGCGGCGGAATCGATGTTCCTCCCCTTCAACGCCGGACCGGTCCGCCGCCTCGTGCAGAAGTTCGCGGCTCCGCTGATCTGGGCGAACTGGCGCACGCTGGAGACGCTGCTGAAGACCCAGTTCAAGTTGAAGAAGAACGGCCTGCTGCCGAAGACGCGCATCGAGGACGACATCCACTGCAACCTCGCCGTCGAGACGCCGGGCTTCTACAAGCTCGTCACCGAGGGCAAGATCAAGACGATCCAGGGTACCATCGCCTCCTACGAGGGTAAGAGCGCGGTCCTCACCGGAGGCCAACGCGTGCCGGCGGACCTCGTGGTGATGGCCACCGGCTGGCGTCAGGAAATCCCGATCCTCGACGCCGCCGACCGCGCCAAGCTCATCGATACGGACGGGCAGTACAAGCTCTACCGAATGATCGTGAACCCGGATCTGCCCGATCTCGGCTTCGTCGGCTTCAACTCGAGCTTTGCCACCAACCTCTCGGCCGAACTCGGCGCCAATTGGCTGGTGCGGTTCATGGACGGCAAGCTCGCGCGCCAGCCGAGCCGGGCGCAGATGGAAGCAGGCATCGCGCGCTCGCTCGAATGGCGGCGCACCGAGCGCCCCTCCGCCAAATCCTATGGGGGCTTGTGCATCGCGCCTTACCACAACCACCACTTCTCGGCCCTACTCGGCGATATCGGCGTGCGGACCCGCGAGGCCAATCCCGTCACGGCCGCGTTCGCGCCACTGCGCCCGCCGGTCTACGCAGAGCTCCTCAAGCAGGCGCCGGCCTATCGGGCGGAGCCCGTCACCCCGTCCGTCAGCCTCCGGACGGTCGGGACGCCGCGGGCCGCCTGATGCGTCCGCACCCCGTCCCGGATCAGCGACGCCGATTGCGCAGCGTCTGGGACGGGACCTCGCCGAAGCGATCCCGGTAGGCGGCAGCGGCCCGCCCGAGATGGTTGAGCCCGACCGCGAGCGCGAGGTCGCCGACCTTCGCCTCGGGATCTGAGGCGAGGAGCAGCGCCCGCCAGCGGTCCAGGCGCTGGGTCTGGATGAAGTCGGAGATCGTGCTGTCCCGGAACTGCCGGAAGCCTTCCTGAAGCGAGCGGATGCTGCTTCCCGCCTTCTCCGACAGTTGCGGCAGGGTCAACGCGGAGTCGAGATGCGCACGGATATACTCCTCGGCCCGGCGCACATGGACCGGCGCCACGGATACGCGCTGCGGCCGCAGCAGGGAGGCGCTCCCCTCCGCGTGCTCCAGCATGTGCCCGACGAGCAGAGTGACGAAGGCGGAGGCGAGTTCGCCCTCGAACACCGCCGGGCCGGCGCCCGGCTGCGTCTGGCTCTCGGCGAGGTGCTGCAAGAGCTTCGCCTGGGACAGGATCGCGGCCCCGCGCGGACGCCGCAGGTCGATCGCAGGATCGAAGCCGAAGGGCCTCGGAATCCGATCGAGGACGCGCACGATGTGCTCCTCCGCGATCTCGCGCGGCACGAGGATGATCAGCTTCTCGCAGCCGGCCGCCCACACCATCTGGGTCGGCAGCATCGGGGAGAGCAGGGTCGCCCGCTCGACATCGGCGGTCGTCGCGTGGCGCCCGCTGCGCACCAGTGCCGAGCCCGCGAGCGGGATCTGCAGCAGGAAGAACCGGTCGAGGAAGCCGGGGTCGATCTCCACCTCGGCGCCGTAGGCGACGTAGTTGATGGTGAGCCCGCCGAAGCCCACCGTGTGATGGCGCGCCTCGAACAGGGCGGCGGCGTCCGCGCCCACCGGGACCAGCCGGTGCGGGCAGAAGATCCGCCCGATCCGCTCGCGCGCCGCGTCGGGGTCCCGGGTCTCGACGAGCGCGTAGCGGGCCAGAGGACGGGAAACATCCGGCAGGTGTCGCGGGTCGCGGGTCGCGTCGTCGTCCATGGTCCTATCGCTGTCCAGGCCCATGGGCGGATGGTGCCTGTGGCCGCGAAACCGAGACAAGGGCCCTCATGCGGCACGGGCGTCTTTTCCTGCACGATCCGGATAGCAAGCTCGTGAATGGGATAGCCGGATCGAGGCCGAAACCTGACTATTTCCCGAGACAGGCGGCCGCTATCCAGAATTGACGGCTCAGAAAATCAGCAAAGCGAGTTGAAAATGAGCGACATCGAACCGCTTCCGGCCGGCATTACCAGGGCCGGCGAGGGCGTCGACGGGACCGCCTGGAACGTTCTCGGCCACACCTACTGGTTCAAGGCCAATTGCGACAGCGCCTTCTCGTTCGAGACCTACGATCCGCCGGGCACCTTCGTGCCGCCGCACATCCACCCGACCCAGGACGAGTTCATCTACGTCCTGGAGGGGACCTTCGACCTCTACCTCGACGGTCAGTGGCTCCAGGCGACAGCGGGCGACCTTGTCTGCATGCCGAAGGGCAAGCCGCACGCCTACTACAACCGCACCGACACGCCGAACCGGGCGATCTTTTGGGTCAGCCCGGCCCGGCGGCTCAAGGAGCTGTTCGATCAGCTGCACGATCTGACCGATCCGGAGGAGGTCGTGCGCCGCTCCGTGGCCTGCGAGGTCGACTTCCTGCCGCCGGGCTCGGTGCCGGGCGCCTGAGCGCCCCCACTCCATGCACATCGCGCCCGCCCGTCGGGCGGGCGCGCCGAACGACGAACCGAAACGAGGGGGCTCACATGACGAAGCGGGTGGCGGCACGGCAGGGAAGGATAGCGGCACGCGCGCGGCGGGCGGCGCTGGCCCTCGCGGCGGCCGTGGGGTTCGCGGCCCCGGCGCAGGCCTACGACCTGCCGAACCTGAACCTGGGCTTCACCAGCTTCCTCGACGGCGCGCCGCCGTCCGGGCCTGGCTGGTACCCGACCCAGTATCTGCAGGTCTATTCGGCCGAGCGCCTCACCGACAATCGCGGGGCCAGCCTCGGCCTGCCGCGCGAGAACGTCACCGCCTTCGTCAGCCTGACCCAGCTCCTCTACGTCTCGCCGATCAAGATTGGCTCGGGGGCGCTCGGCATCGACATCATCGTCCCGGCGATCATCGATTCCAGCGCCGACGACGGTCTCGGCGGTGCCGTGCTGAAGGCGCGCCAGGGCATCGGCGACCTCCTGATCGGCCCGTTCATCCAGTTCGATCCAATCATGGGCGAGAAGGGACCGCTGTTCATCGGCCGCATCGAGGCGCAGATGATCCTGCCGACCGGACGCTACGACCGGACCGCTGCGATCAATCCCGGCTCGAACTT
The DNA here is from genome assembly GCF_004348265.1 of Methylobacterium segetis. Taxonomy (GTDB): domain Bacteria; phylum Pseudomonadota; class Alphaproteobacteria; order Rhizobiales; family Beijerinckiaceae; genus Methylobacterium; species Methylobacterium segetis. The sequence continues at coordinate 105,005 of NZ_SMNT01000001.1, read as the reverse complement.
CTTCTCGTTCAACCCCTACGTCGCCGGCACCCTGTTCCTGACGCCCGACTGGACCGTCTCGGCGCGGTTTCACTACCTCTGGAACGCTGAGAACGACCGCCCGAATGTCGGCTTCGGCCCGGCCACGCTCACGACCCGGGCTGGCCAAGCACTGCACGCCAACTTCGCCAGCGAGTTCAGCGTGACGAAGGAGCTGAAGCTCGGGGTCAACGGCTATTGGCTGCAGCAGATCAGCGACACGCTGGCGAACGGCGTCGCGGTCCCAGGCCGGCGGGAGCGCGTCTTCGCCCTCGGCCCCGGCGCACTCTACGCGATCAACAAGGACAATTTCCTCTTCTTCAACGCCTATTACGAGTTCGGCGCGCAGAACCGTCCCGAGGGTCAGCGCTACACCATGCGCTGGGTCGGCCACTTCAACTGACGACAACGGGAAGCGTCCGGTCCGCTGGTCGGGCGCTTCGTGTTGCCGGGAGGACGAGACCGTGGCTGCCTTTGCGTGGAGCCTGAGGCGCGCCTAGGATCGCGAATCCGCGGATCGACGCAGCGAGACAAGAATGAAGACGTTCTTCGTGCAGATCAAATGCGAGATTGGCAAGACCTACGATGTCTCCGACAGCCTTCTCTCCATGAATCTGGCATCGGAAATTTATTCGACTGCCGGACGCTTCGATATCATGGCAAAATTCCACGTCGACAACGATATCGATATCGGGCTCTTCGTCAACGAGTTCTTGCTGCGCCTCAAGAACGTGAAGGATTCCGAGACCATCATCGCCTTCAAGGCATTTCTCTAACGCGGTCACCCTCTGCCCGAAGACGAACAGACAGCAAAGGCGGACCCCATCGCGGTGCCTGCAAGCGCCTCGCTGTGGAGCATCAACGGGTTGTCCTCAGAGAGCCCGAGACGGCTGATGGGTCTGGTGCCGTAGCTTTGCGATGGCTCGGCGTCTGCCATCAGCGCACGCGGCCCGGCACGCCCAAGACCAACAGCAAGGTCGAGCGCTTCGTTCAGACATCCCTGCGCGAACGGGCCTATGCCCGCCCCTACGGCACCTCCGAATAGCGCAGCCAGGAACTGCCTGCCTTCCTCTTCCGCCACAATTCGCAGCGACCCCACAGGGGCATCAAAGGCCATACACCCATCAGCCGCCTCGGGCCCTCCAAGGACAACCTGTTGATGCTTCACACGTAGTCAGCCGCCAATTCTCAATATTTGTTCATTTTGACGGGCACATGGGTGGCGCACCTGCGCCCAGCGTCGGCCCGCGGGGTACCGCGTTATCCAGGATCCGAGGACCCGAAGCTGTGCATCGGGGCCAGCCCATGGAGCAGAAATTGCGTGGGCGCCGCGGTCCAGTTAAGGGACGAAATCGGTCGTAGATCGACCCGGAATTCGTGAGTTTCCAACGCCTTGGCTAGGGCCGTGCATTGGTGGCGGAGACGGAGGGAATGTCCCCGGAGCGCCGTTAGGCGAGCAACAACAATGACTTAGCGGATGCCCGCGATACCCTCTGTGTACCACCTCTGTGGACACCCGTCTAGGACGATGACCGGGGTGATCAAGAGCGGCGCGACCAGCGTTCACGACACCCAAATTGAGCCACCGACCTCCCAGTTAGGTACCTTAATCCGTTCAGAGCGAACATCACAGCGACAACGCTTTGTATGGGGGTCTGCGGCCTCATAGGTGGCTGCACAGTCTATGAAAACGCATCAGCTCGCTCACGTCCTATCGCATGTCGCCGATCGGCCACGGGGCCGACACAGCCAACAGGCTCCTGCAGTGCATCAGAGATTGAGCAGGTGGTCGATGAGGCCCTCCTGATAGCCCGGGGACCAGCTCACGCACGAGCCGCGTCTACGTGCAGGAAGGTACGCGCGACGAGCCAGGGGCTTCTGCCTCGTCGGCGATTGCCGCTCTTACAGCCGCCAGGGATAAGTGTCGCCAGTACGGCATGATGATGCCTCACTTGCCGCCTCCCGCGGGCATGAGCAGCTTGTGAAGGCGGTGAGCGCAGCGCACCGGAAGCTTGGCCTTTTCGAGAACCCCACCTATGGTTCTCTCAAGGGGGATGCGTGTCGGAGTCAACGACAATCGCGAGCGCTGATCCCGCCGTGGAATCAGCGAAATGGCCGTAAAAAAATCTGACCTCTATTCATCCCTTTGGGCATCTTGCGATGAACTGCGCGGCGGCATGGATGCCAGCCAGTATAAGGACTACGTCCTTTTCATGCTGTTCATCAAGTACGTCTCCGACAAGTACGCTAACAGCGACGATCTGGAACCGCCGATCTCGATTTCGAAAGGCGCAAGTTTCGGCGACATGATCGCCCTGAAGGGCAATCCGAACATCGGCGACCTGATCAACACACAGATCATCCAGCCGCTAGTCGACAGCAACGAAACCCTCGCCCGCACCGACTTTCCCGACTTCAACGATCCGAACAAACTCGGTGAAGGCAACGATCGGATCGAGCGGCTGACGAACCTAATCGCGATCTTCGAAAGCCCGGATCTCGATTTCTCGAAGAACCGAGCGGATCACGACGACATTCTGGGCGACGCCTATGAATATCTGATGCGTCATTTCGCAACGGAGAGCGGCAAAAGCAAGGGCCAGTTCTACACGCCGTCCGAGGTCAGCCGCATCATCGCCAAGGTGATTGGTATATCGCCAAAGAACACCGTGGCAGGCACGACCGCCTACGATCCCACATGCGGATCTGGCTCATTGCTGCTGAAGGTGGCCGCCGAAGCCGGAAAACGCATCACGCTTGAAGGGCAGGAGAAGGACGTTACCACGGCCGGTCTCGCCCGCATGAACATGATCCTGCACGACTTTCCAACGGCCAGGATCGTCGCCGGTAATACGCTCGCTAACCCGAAGTTCCTTGATGGCGAGCGCCTGCGCACCTACGACTATGTCGTCGCCAATCCACCCTTTTCGGACAAGGCGTGGTCAAACGGCATCGACACCGGCCGTGATCCACACGCCCGGTTCAGCTGGGGCGCACCGCCGCGAAAGCAGGGCGACTACGCCTATCTGCTCCACATCATCCGCTCAATGAAGAGCAACGGCAAAGCGGCCTGCATCCTGCCGCACGGCGTGCTATTCCGTGGCAATGCCGAAGCCGAAATCCGCGAGGCACTGATCAAGTCGGGCTACCTAAAGGGCATCATCGGCATGCCGCCGAACCTGTTCTTCGGCACAGGCATTCCCGCCTGCATCGTGGTGCTGGACAAGGAAAATGCCGCAGCCCGCCGCGGCATCTTCATGATCGATGCCTCGAAGGGGTTCCGCAAGGATGGCGCCAAGAATAGGTTGCGCGAACAGGACATCCATCGGATCGTCGATACCTTCACCCGCGCGGCCGATGTGCCCGGCTATGCCCGTAAGGTTCCGCATGACGAGATCGCCGACCCCAAGAACGCCTATAATCTGAACCTATCGCGCTACATCGACAGCTCAGAGGCCGAAGATATCCAGGACATCGACGCGCATTTGAACGGCGGCATTCCTGCTCGGGATATCGAAGCGCTTGCCCGTTGGTGGAAGGTGATGCCGTCGCTGCGTGGCCAGCTTTTCGCGGACCTGCGTCCTGGCTACCTCTCCCTCACGTTGCCCGTGGCCGATGTGAAGGCGGCGATTGAAGGCCACGCCGAATTCCAGGCGTTCACGAAAGCCGCCGGCCATGTGTTCGCCGCCTGGCGCACCCGCACCGATGCCGCCGCCCGCGCCTTCGGAGTGAATGGCCATCCGAAGGAGTTCATCGAAGCGGTTTCCGAGGATCTGCTCGCGGCTTTCCGCAAGGCGCCGCTCGTCGATCCCTACAATGTCTATCAGCACCTGATGGACTATTGGGCCGATACGATGCAGGACGACGCCTATCTGATCGCCGCCGTCGGCTGGGCGGCGGGCGCCGCGCCGCGCGAGATCATCAAGCGCAAGAACAAGGAGGGCAAGCTGGTTTGGCCCGAGCCGGGCGACTATCAGATCGGCAAGCGCCGGTTCACGTCCGATCTTGTTCCCTCGCGGCTGATCATCGCCCGCTACTTTCCGGCCGATCAGGCGGCGATCGACGCGCTCGATGCCCGCATGGCCGAACTCGAACGGGAGATGGCCGAGAAGCTGGAAGACGGCGCGGGAGAGGATGGGCTGCTGACCGAAGTCATCGAGGGCGAAGGCGAAAAGCAGAAGATTACAGCGAAGGCGATCAAGGCTCGGCTGAAGGAAATCGGGCGCGACGCCGATCTTGCCGACGAGCGCAAGGCGTTAATCGCTTATCAGGCGCTGATCGACGATCTCGACGAGACTAAGAAGAAGCGCAAGGCGGCGGAGGAAAAGCTCTACGCCAAGGTTCATGCCCGCTATGCCGCGTTCACCGACGACGAGGTGCAGACCCTTGTCGTCGGTGACAAATGGTTAGCGACGATCGACGCGCGGGTCGGCGGGGAAGTTGCGCGCGTGGCGCATGCCCTAACGACGCGAGTTCGAGCGCTGGCCGAGCGCTACGAGAAACCGCTGCCGACGTTGGAGGAAGATGTCGAAGCGCTTGCTGCGCGTGTCGCTGGCCACCTTGAGGCGATGGGGGCCACATGGAACTGAGGCCGGGGTACAAAGAAACCGAAATCGGCGTAATCCCGGAGGATTGGGATGTCCAAGGTTTGTTGAGCACGGTGAGGATCGCTACTGGACAGGTGGATCCAAAGGTTGCACCTTTTGACGAGATGCCACTGATCGCCCCAGACCATATCGAGTCGGGCACTGGCAGGCTATTAGAAACAAGAACGGCGCGGCAACAAAATGCTATAAGTGGAAAATACTTGTTTTCGGCAGGAGATATTGTCTACAGTAAGATTCGACCTTATCTGCGAAAAGCTATTTTGGCGGAATTTGGCGGACTTTGCAGTGCTGACATGTATCCATTGCGCCCGGAATTGGGGGTTTCTGGTCGTTATATTTTGGACAACCTGCTAGCGCACCGTTTCACAAAGTATGCTGAGTCGGTGTCAGTGCGAAGCGGCATGCCTAAGATCAACCGGGTCGAGCTTGCTGATTTTCGTATTCCCCTACCCAAGCCACCCGAACAGAAAGCCATCGCAGAGGCGCTGTCGGATGTCGACGCATCAATCGCGGCGCTGTCACAGCTGATCGCCAAGAAGCGCGACCTGCGGCAGGGCGTGATGCAGCGCCTGCTCACCGGCCAGGCCCGCCTGCCAGGTTTCACCGCCCCGTGGCAGGAGAAGCGGCTGGGTGATCATGTGACCTTCCTCAAAAATGGCATCCAATCGCGCGCCCAGCTCACTCTCGATGATCCAGTCCGATATCTCCACTACGGCGATATCCATGTCTCGGCAGACATTTCCCTCAATCTGCGCGAGAACGCGATGCCGCGCCTTCCGTTGAGGGCTGCCGCTGGACTCACTCGTCTGCAAGACGGTGACATCATTTTTGTTGATGCGTCCGAGGACCTGAATGGCGTTGGCAAGTCTCTCGAAGTTACGGGCGCGCAGGGTATCGAAGCGGTCTCTGGCCAGCACACAATTGCCGCGCGTTTCGACAAGACCGTTCTGGTGGACGGCTATAAATGCTATTTGCAGTTTATGCCGTCATTCACCGCTCATCTGCGTCGTCTGGCTGCTGGGACAAAGGTTTATGCGACGAACCGCAAGCACATAGCTAGCGCCGAGCTTCGGCTTCCTGAAACCGACGAGCAGGTCGCAATTGCGCGGGTGTTGTCGGACATGGGCGCTGAAATCTCTGTTCTGGACGCCCGCCTCGATAAGACCCGTGCGCTCAAGCAGGCCATGATGCAGGCGCTTCTCACCGGGAGCGTGCGCCTTCCAGTTACGCGCGATCCGGCGCCCCAGACGAAGGAGGCCGCTTATGTCTGAACGCCCTCGCAGCGAGCGCGTCACGCAGAACAGGCTGGCAGCCTTCATCACCAAGGCGGAAGCAGCGGGCGGTCTGAGCTATCGGCCGCTTGGCGATTGGTCGGCCCGGGCGAATAATCGCTGCGTCGAGCCGGACCTTTTGCGCACCAACCTCACCGCGCGCGGCTACTCCAAGGCCGAGATTGATGCCGCGCTCACCCGCCTGATGCAGGCGATCGAGGTCACCGCCACGACGCTCTATCAGGCCAACTTGAAGACCTACACGCTGTTGCGTTATGGCGTGGACGTTCAAACCTCGATTAGCGCGCCCTTCAAGAAGGTGCACCTGATCGACTGGGAGAACGCAGAGGCGAACGACTTCGCCCTTGCGGAAGAGGTAACGCTGAAGGGCGGGCATGAGCGGCGCCCCGATCTCGTCATCTATCTCAACGGCCTCGCCATCGCGGTGATCGAACTGAAGCGCGCGGCGGTCGAGATCGGCGATGGCGTCCGCCAGTTGATTTCCAATCAGGACGAGATTTTCAACGCGCCGTTCTTCGCCACTGCGCAGCTTCTCCTCGCCGGCAGCGATGCCCAGGGGCTGCGATACGGCACCATCGGAACGCCCGAAACCCTTTTCGTCGAGTGGCGCGACGAAAATCCGCCCGACGGCGAACTTCCGGCCGGCGCGCTTCTTGACCGGCCGGTGGACCAGCTTCTGCGCAAGGAGCGGCTGCTCGACCTGATCCGCAACTTCGTGATCTTCGACGCCGGCATCAAGAAGGTGCCGCGGCATCACCAGTTCACCGGCGTGAAGCTGACGCAGGAGCGCTTGGCCCGGCGCGAGGGCGGCGTGATCTGGCACACGCAGGGTTCCGGCAAGAGCATCCTGATGGTGTTGCTCGCCAAGTGGATTTTGGAACGCGAGCCCGACGCGCGCGTGCTGATCGTCACCGACCGCGACGAGCTCGACAAGCAGATCGAAGGTGTGATGCGCAACGCGGGCGTGATCGGCTCGGAAGCGCCGTCGCCCCGCGTCACCCGCCGCGACGAGTTTGTCAGTTGGCTCGGCGCGCCATCACCCCGGCTGATCTGCGCTCTGATCCACAAATTTGACCCGGGACCTCCGGGCAATGTTGTTGGACGCTTCTATGTTTTGGTTGACGAGTGCCACCGCACCCAGGGCGGTGACATGAACAAGCGGATGAAGGATTGGCTGAAAGACGCGATCTTCATTGGCTTCACCGGAACACCGCTGCTCAAAAAGGACAAGCAGACGACCCGCGATGTTTTCGGCACGTACATCCATACCTACAAATTTCAGGAGGCTGTTCGGGACAAGGTCGTGCTCGATTTGAAGTATGAGGCCCGCGACGTCCCTCAGCGTATGACGAGCCCGGCGGCCATCGACGCATGGTTCGAAAAGAAGACGAAGGGACTGAACAATTTCCAGAAGGCGGTGCTTCGCAAACGCTGGGCCACCATGGAGGAATTGCTCAGCGCGACCGAACGCAAGCGCCGGATCGTAGCCGAGATCGTTCACGACTTCGATCTGAAGCCGCGTCTCAGCGACGACCGCGGCACCGCCATTCTCGTCGCGTCCTCAATCCGCGACGCCTGCGAGTATTTCCGCGAGTTTCAGAACACGCGGCTCGGCCCGCATGTCGGGATCGTTACCTCTTTCGAGCCGAACCACAACGCGATCTCGCGGGAACCGGCGAACAGTGACGAGCGATACAAATACGACACCTATACCAAGTCGGTCTTAAAGGGTGGGCAGAGCACAACCGCCTACGAAACAGAGATCAAGCGGCGCTTCATTGACGAGCCGGCGAACACGAAGCTCCTGATCGTCGTTTCGAAATTGCTTACAGGCTTTGATGCGCCCAGCTGTACCTACATCTATATCGACGACAAGCTGCGTGATCACACGCTCTTCCAGGCGATTTGCCGGACCAACCGGATCGACGGCGACGACAAGAGCTATGGCCACATCGTCGATTTCAAGGAGTTGTTCGGCAACGTCCAGCACGCCATTGCGGTCTACAGCTCGGACGAGCTCGACATCGACCAAGGGAGCGGCGGCGACAACAACGTCGAGATCAAAGGGTGGTTGGAAGAAGGCAAGGCCCGGCTCGATGCCGCGCGCGAGGCGTTGGTTTATCTGTGTGATCCGGTGCCGCCGCCGAGGGAAGTCGAACAGTATCTCCGCTATTTCTGCGGAGACGCCGCCAACCCGAATGCGCTCAATGAAACGGACGCGCTGCGGATATCCTTCTACAAGGCGGTGGCGTCGTTCGTCCGGGCCTATGCGGCTGTCGCCCAGAACCTGACCGAAGCCGGATATGATGCCTCCGCCCAGGCCGCGATCCTGCGCGAGGTGGAGTTTTACACCGACCTCCGCGCGGCGATCAAAAGGCATTCCGGCGAAGAGCTCGACATCAAGCCTTACGAGGCCGACATGCGGCATCTTCTGAATACCTACACCCAGGCCGACCCGGCGCAGACTCTCGGGAGCCTCTCAAATATTTCACTTACTCACGCGATCATAGAGACGGGCATCCATGATGCCATCGCCAAACAGCTGAACGAGAAGGGCAAGCTCACAAAGAATGCCGTGGCCGAGGGCATCATCAACAACATTCGTAAGACGATTATCCGCGATCAGCTGACCGACCCGCGCTTCTTTGATGAAATGTCTCGGCTCTTGGAGAACCTTATCCTGCAAAGCCGCGAGAACGCGGAGGCCTACGAAGAATTCCTCCGGAATGCCGAGGATCTGATCAAGCGCTTGGCGGCACGCACGCCGGGCGATGATCTTCCGGCTGCGCTTCATGGCAATGGCGAGGCCGGCGTCATTTTCAACAACCTGGCGACGATACCCGGAAGCGGGTTCGTCTGCCCGCCGGACGATGCCGACAAAGCCAATTTGGCGCTGGAAATCGATCGAACAGTGCGCGAGCACGCTCCCGCTGGCTGGAAAGGCGATGCGGTTCGAGAGCGCGAGGTCAAGAATGTGTTGTTTCCGCTTTTCGATCGAGATCGTGAAGCGACATTGGCGATGTTCGAGATCATCAAGAACCAACCGGGGTATTGATGGCCGAGCTGATCCAACTTGGTGACATCGCGATCAGTGTGACGCGGAAGGGCGTCAAGAACGTCCATTTGTCCGTCCATCCGCCGGATGGGCGCGTCACACTTGTTGCGCCGACATCCACCAGACTGGATGTTGCCAGGGCTTATGCGATCACGCGCATCGGCTGGATCAGGCAACAGCGCGAGCGTTTCGCGAAGCAAGCGCGCGAGGCACCTCGCCAATACCGTGGGCGCGAAACCCATTATCTTTGGGGACGCCGGCACCTTTTGGAGGTTATAGAGCGGAATGAGAAGCCGTTGATCACGATTGATCACCGAACGATCCACCTTCAGGTCCGGCCGGGAACGCAGCAAGACCAGCGCGCGCGCATCATACACGAATGGCATCTGCAGCTTCTGCATGAAGCAATCCCAGGCCTTATACGCAAATGGGAGCCTCGTATTGGAGTGGATGTTAACGGCTATTTTTTGCAACGAATGAAGACAAAGTGGGGGAGTTGCAACCCCTACCGCGCTTCGATTAGGATCAACACTGAATTGGTCAAGAAACCACGTGATATGCTCGAATATATAATAGTGCATGAAATGGTGCACATTCTACACCCTAAGCACACGCCGGCTTTTTTTGAACAACTCAATCGTTTGTATCCAAACTGGCGGGTTGTCCGCTCTGAACTAAATGATTTGCCGCTCTCGGCGGAAAGCTGGCCAACCATATCTTAAGCTCAGAATCGTGGGTAAGAACCTCGGCTTTGGTCGAGGTAGACATGGGCGCAGAACAGCTTCCTGAAGTTCACAAAGTAGGTCGGCGCGGTGTTCCCAGCGAATGGCGAGGCGGTGGGAGCGGGAGAGCTACACCAGTGTGCGTGCAATCACCCAACGGTGGTCTGTATCGGCGCGGTGGTCGGCATGAATAGCATTTCAGCGCGGGCGGTCGGGCGGAGGAAGATCCTCGTCGTCGGCGGCATGGCTCGCTGGAAAGCCGTCAGGAGCAGTTCGGCGGCTGCGGTTGCAGAATCCTGGCGATCGTCGTTCTCGCTCGTCGCTACGGCGGGATGTACGCTGCGCGTGAAACCACCAAGATGCACGAGGAGGTCCCAGTCCTGAAAGATGCTCACATCCCCCTGCGATTGCTTGATTCCAAAAATTAGTCGCCGCGCTGTGCTGCCTGTGCCCGTGATTTCATCCTCGACGCTAACGATCAAAAGCGGAGTATCCAGGTCGTGGATCGCGGCCAATCGCGCCGGAAGATCGGTCGTCTCTCGGATGGCAAGATCCATGAGCTGATGACCAACACCGAGAACGCGGCCGGCTGCGTTCTCGCCCTTGAGCGTGCGGTCGAAAACGAGGCCCTCATAGCGATCCTCGACGCTCCACGACTTGGCCCGCCACGCTGACGGCGTCTTGAAGGCCAGGCCGCCGTCCTCTCCTCGGCTGACACGCCGGCCGTGCCACTGCAGAACCGCCGTGAAGAACGGTTCGAGAGCGGGTAGGTCGACCTTCGGCACGTCGCGGCCGACTTCCTGAAAGTCGAAACGGGCGACGTTGCCGAAAAGGTCGCGCGCGGTGTCGATTACGTCGCGCCCGCCCAGCGTCGCTGTCTTCTCGTCGAACCAATCGGTCAATCGACCGCCGCGCCGCCCCTCCGCCCCCGCGTAGAGGTCATTGAAGAAGCTCTCACCGGCGATGCCGATGACCAGGCGGGCTATGTCCTCCCGCTCCTCCATCGCGTTAGAAAGCGCGGCCTGGATGCGCTCGAGCTTCGCGGTCAGCAGATCCCAGATCCGTGACTCGACCGTGGCCGGGTTGCGCAGCAGGAAAACGCGCACCTCCTCGCGCTGACCGTAGCGAGAGAGGCGCCCGACACGCTGGTGCAGCCGCATCGGGTTCCAGGGCATATCGACGTGGATCAGCGTCGAGCAGCGTTCCTGGAGATCGATGCCCTCGCCCCCGGCCTCCGTCGAGATGAGGAAGCGAACCCTACCCGCGTTGAAGGCGTCCGCGGCCGCTTCGCGGCCAACGGAGACGGTCTGCGATCCGCTCCGCGAGACCACACCGTCGAGCCGCTCGTCGCCGTTGATGAAAGTCCCGGTGTCTGCCCCGAACCGCGCGTGCAGTGCGTTCAGGACCAGGGCCTGCGTGGCCTTGTACTCGGTGAAGAACAACACCGGCTCATCGGGTCTGAGCTCGCCTTCGATCAGGTCGAGCAGGCGCGCGATTTTGGTCTCAGGCGACGCGGCGGCGGCGAGCGCGATCAGCTCGTCGAGCCGGGCGATCTCGTTCTCCATCAGCAGGGCAGCAAAATCCGGACCCGCGTCCTCATCCTCGCTGGGCTCCCCCGTGTGCGCCGGGGGCTCTTCGCGTCCGCGCCCCGCGGCCAGCACCCCCTTCAATTTGTCCCGCCGCCGGGTCAGGGCATGCGAGATGGCGGCGATCGAGCTCGCAGCGAGCTTCTGCAGGGTGATGAGGACTAACATGCGGGTGGTCTGCGCCCGACCGGTCAAGCTGTCCGCGTAGGCGCGCCCGTCCAGGATGAAGTCGCTGAGCGTGCGGTAGAACAGCTCCTCGGCCTCCGAGTAGGCGTAGTCGCGGCTCTTAGTGACGACCGGCCGGAACAGGCGCTCGCCCCTAAGGTCCGTGACCGTTGCCTTGTTGTTGCGGATCATCGCCTGAGGCAGGGCGGCGAACTGACCCTCCCGGTCCGCGTCGGCGTCGAACAGGTCGGGTCGTAGAAGCCGCATCAGGCCGAAAAAGCCGTAATCCTTGCCTCGGTGCGGAGTGCCGCTGAACAGCAGCAGCGAGGCGATGCGGCCCCGCTCCTGCATTTCCCGCAGGAGCGCGTACGCAAGGGTGTCGCCGCTGCGCTCGTCGAGGTTGAGGTGGTGAGCCTCGTCGACGATCACGAGGTCCCAAGGGTCGGCCTCCAAAAGACGGGTTCGCGCGCCGCGCCCATCGGCGCGCAGGGTGTGGAACGAGGCCACCGCCATCGCGGCCGTATCCCAGAAGTTGCTGCGGGCCGAGTCGGCATCAGCCACATATTGTTGCAGCCGGATGTCGAACATCGTCTTCATGCGCGCGCGCCACTGTGGCACGAGCTTGGCGGGCGCCAGGACCAAGAGCCGGCGCACGCGGTTGGCCGCGAGCAGCGGCATCAGGATCAGGCCGGCCTCGATCGTCTGACCCAGGCCCACGTCGTCGGCGACGAGCCAGCGGAACGGCCACGCGGCGGTCACCTTGCGGCAAACCCACAGCTGATGGGGCAGGATCTGCACGCGGGAGCGGGAGAACACCCCCCACTGCTCGTTGACCGAGGTGATGGCGAGCGCCTGCGCGCGCAGCACCGCCTCTACCGGATCGCCGACCCCGCCCTCAGTGAGGGCGGAGGCCAGGCTCGCCGCGGCGGACAACTCGTCGGCCGGCACGCGCTGCAGGCCGCCCTCGAACTCGACGATGACGAGGTCGCCGGCCTGCATCACCACCCGGCCAGCGCCATGGCGCGGGTGGTCGACGGCCGTGCTCTGCGCGAAAGTCCGGCTCATTCGGCGGCGTCCGGGAGATCGTAGTCGTTGCCCTCGTCCTCATCCTCTTCCAGCCAGGACGCGTTAGCGTCCAGCAAGCCGCCGCGACAGCGCAGGAAGGTGGTTTCATGAGCCTTCAGCGTGATCAACTGCAAAGGTAGGTCGCCATCGCGCAGGAGGTCCGCCTGCCGATGGGAGAGGTGGGTCGAGACAAACGCCCAGATGGCCGGACTCATATCCATCGCGCCCTCGTCGCCGAGCCCCGCACCGAGGCCGTTGAGGAGGCGGCGGACGCGTGCAGTCGAGGCCCACCCGTAGGGCGCCATGACCGTCCGCCCTCGCCCATCCCAGAAGCCCGACCGCGCGAGCTCGCGCACCATCCAGTTGGCACCCAGGCCGAACGTCCGCACGAGCGGTGCCGCCTCGATCTCAGCCTCGCGCCAGACCGGCGAGAAGGAGGGCGCGAGGACGTCGCTCAGGCTGATGACCCTCGTCGGCGCGCACTCGATCGCGCGCGGCAGGTTCGTGGCGATCCAGGCGTATTGCGGCAGCCACCGGGCGATCTTGTAGAGGTCGATCAGCGTACGGCGCCAACGCCAGTACGCGAGATCGGGCAGCGCGTCGCCCGCCCATTCCCGCAGGCGCGCGAGCCAGACCCCGGGGTCGGCGTCGGGGGGCGCCCGGGACAACTCCGCCCACCAGCCCTGCGCCGCCGCGGCCTCGACGAAGGTCCGGTGCTGTCCGTCCTGCGTGCCGCCGAACCCCTGGAAGCAGGCTAGCGCCAGGAAGGTGAACCAGGGGGCGCGCGACTCGAGATCGGTACGGCTCGACGCCCGCGGCAGGGCGAGGGGACGCAGGTCCGGCGGGTAGACGACGGCCTCGTACCGGCGGATCAGCCCTTCGCGCTCGACCGTCCACCAGTCCCAGATCGCGTCGAGCGCCTCCGCGGCGGAACGGGTCGGCAAGTCGTCCACCGGCCCGGACACCGGTGTGAAGATCGGGACCGGCGGCGCGTAGCCGGTGAGCTTGGCCCGCAGCTTGTTGCGCTCCTCGGGCTCCAAGTCGCACGCCCAAGGGCCGTCCGCCGCGGACGCGAGAGGACGCATCCACTCGGGCGGATCGCTCAGTACGCACCCGAGGAAATCGTCACGGACGTCCTCGGTAACGAGGAAGCGCAAGACCGCTTTCCGCGCGTCCGTCGTCGTGGCGCGCTCTGCCCAGGCGCGACGCAGCTTCCCATTGGGGCCGTATCCCGACTGTGCCCGAGCGAGGAGCACGAACGCGCGGCCGGCCGCGTCGTAGGCGTCGGCGAGCACGCGTTCGAGCGGCGCGAAGCGAGCCTGCAGGTTCTCCTGGTCCGATTCCTGCCGGGGTACGGTGAGATCGCTGACAGGACGCCAACCACCCGCCCGATCCAGGAACAGGGCGCTGCCGACCAACGCGCGCAGTGGCACGCATTCCTCCAATAACGGAGGGCGCCAGAGGGCGTCGTTCGTGAACACCTCGTTGAGCCGGGCCGCCATCGCCGGGGAAACCCGGTGATCCACGGCTCGCAGCTCGTGGCGCAGGAGGCTCTCGGCGGTGATAGTAGGCAGCACGCCGAAGCCGAGCTGGGTCAGATCGTTTGCCGTCGCGCGCCCGACCGTCCTGCCTTGTCGCGCTGCCGAGCCGTCCCAGGCCGCGACCGCTGCCCGCAGCCCCGGATCGCGAAGAGCACCGCCGAACTGGCCCACGGCCTCGCCCGCGCGGATGCGTGCGCCGGAGGCCCCCTCCTCGCCCGCCGGCACGACCGGCGCCACCGCGGCCAGAGCGCCGAGCCCGCGACCCGGGCCGTGGAGATGTCGTGCCAGGGGATCGTCGAGGTCGCGGCGCAGGACGTCCCACAGACGCCCGAAGAACTTCGCGGACGGCGCTTCCACGGGGTCGAGCCCGAGTGCGGCGGCGAGCCTCGACCAGTCCTGCGAGGCGGCGCGCCAGAGCGCCGCGAGCCGCCGGCCGAGCGCGTCGCCCAGGCGCGCGAACAGCTCGGCCTGTACGTCGGCCCCGCTTGCGAGCGCGGTTCGGTTCGGGCTGAGCGGGAACGGGCCGTCGAGCATCCAGCTCGAGTCCACCGCCACATCGAGGGGCGTCGTCCACCACAGGCGGGGCACGCCCTCGAACGCGCACGGGCCCATCTCGTCGCGCCCGAGCGCGAGGGTGTAGCCGTCGTCGAGATCGACGAGGAGCGCCGCGTAGGGCCTTGATCCCTCCACCCGCGCTAGGCGAACCTCGTCAACGCCGGCAGCCAGCGGCTGGTCCGTCCGCAACTCGTAGCGGCGCGACACGCTCCCGTCCTCCACCTCCCCGCGCCGGATCGCCTTGGCGAAGAGCGGCAGGTAGGGAGCGCAGTCGGAGAATCTGCCGACCGCACGCTGTCCGTCCCCGGCGCGGTCGAGGTCGAACGGCACGCGGACCAGCGTGGCTGGGCAGCCGTTTAGGCGATCGTCCGCTACCTCGCCCGGCCCCTCGGGCCACTCGTCCGGAAGCATGCCGCCGACGATCCGCGCGGCCAGGAGATCGGAGGCGATGCGGATTTCGCTGGCGAGCAAGTGGACCGACTTGAAGCCCAATCCGTACTTGCCCGTGGTCCGCGTCCCGCCGGGTTTGTCCGAGACGTGCATCAACAGCATGTTCTGAAGGTCGCGGTGATAGTTCTTTCTCTCGCCCGCCTCGCGGTTCGATCCGCGGTGATTGATCGGGCGCCCCCAGTGCACGGCATCGAAGCCGTCCGGCCCGCCCCGCAGCCGGAAGGTCCGCGGACCTTCCGACCGATCCCGCTGCCCCGTGGCGTCGTCGGCGTTCTGGAACAATTCGAGCACGACGCGCGCCGGGTCGTAGCCGAACGTCTCAGCGTGCGCGCGCACGCGGCCGAGGAGCGCGGTCTGAGCCGACGGATCGCGCATCAGCCCGTCCCACAGCGCTTGCTCCGCGGCCGCGCGGGCGTCTTCCCGCGCGGCCGGGTGAGCGTGCCGGGCATCGGTCGCCCGCTCGTGTGCCTCGACCAGCCCGCGCAGCACGCGATCGGCCTTGAGCCTGAACTGCCTCAGGACGGTCGGCAGCTCCTCGCGCAGGGCCTCCTGCGTGCGTCCGATGAGGTCCTGCGCGAGGTCCCCGGTCATGCCGCGCAGGCCGTCCACGGCCTGCATCTGACGCGACATGTGGAGGCACAGGCAGCGGTCGGCGACCGTGCGGGTGAGGCTGCGCACGGCGGCCATGACCTCCTGGACCGGCATCCCCGCCAGGACGGACGGCCGGATCTGGAGGACGTAGACGTTCACGGCGCACCCGTCCGGCAGGCCCGCGCGTCGGGCGGTCTCGTGCCCGTTGCCGAGCAGGAGCGCGCACCCGGCATCCCCACGCGCCACGAAGCGGTCGCCGCTGAGCGCGACGGCCCAGACGTCGCCGTCCACGACCCGCTGCAGGATCAGGCGTCGCCCCGCGATCTCCTGCGCCAGCGTCACGCCCGTCAGGCAGGCGCCGACCGCCCGGTCGACGTCGTCCAGGTGGTCGTCGATCCCGCGCGTCGCACTGCCCTGCCACCGTGCCATGACCGCCCGCATGGCCGGGAACCGTCCGGCGAGCGCGAGCAGGGTGAGGGCGAGGTCTTCCGGGAGACGGCCGCGCAGCTCCTTCAGGAAGTCCTCGAAACCCTGCGCCGAGCGCGCGTCCAGGTCGCAGAGGCCCTCGCCGGCCGGTTCGGCGTCCTCACCCTCGGCCGCCGCGCCGGCCGCGTTCGGGCTCGCGCGGGCCGACGCGCCGCCGGACCGCTCGAGGAACTCGGCGAGGTCCGGATCGAGCAGGCAGGCCGGTGCGATCCCCGCACCGTGCGCTGCCACCTGACGTCCCGGTCGCCAGCCCCCGTCGTGCGTCGGGACCTCCGTCGCGGCGAAGAGCCGTCGGCGCTCGCCGACATCGAGGCGTCCGATGCCCGCCTCGAACGTCGTACGATAAAGGCGCCGCCCGGCCTCGCCCCGCATGCCGACGCGGCCCCCCTCCGCGGCGAACGCATTCAGGACGGCGCCGAGATCCTCGACCGTGCGTGCGGACGCAAGCGCGTGCAGGCAGGAAGCCGCGCTCTCGTCCTCGATGTCCACGAGCGCCGCGGCGAGCGGCCAGCCAGGCAGCGCGAGGTCGAGGCCCGCCCGCGCGAGCGTGGACAGGTCGCGGCGATGCGCTTCGGCCCAAGCCATCGGGAGGCCGACGGAGCCGGCCTCGGCGATCTGCAGCGCGAGCGCCTTGAACGAGTCCGGCCCGCTCGGCAGAACGGCCGAGCGCAGCGTGCGAAAACCCGGACGGGCCTGTGTTTCTGCGGGCAGGCTCGACACCGGGTGGAACGCCAGCGCCCGCCCCCGCCCGAGGAGGCGCGCGGCCGCCGCGCCGACCGCCTCCGGCAGGTCCAGCACGTCGTCGGGCGAGACCGGGTGGCCGCCGAGCGTGAGCCAAGCCGTCCTGCGCAGGCCGTCCCGCACGTCCTGCGGCATCGGCTCAGCGCCCAGATCGGAGAGCGCATCGAGGATGACACCTTCCAGCGCGTCCGGCGCGGCGGAACTTGCCTGCAGGCCACGCAAGGCCGCCCTCAGTTCAGCGAGCGCATTGTGAGCCGGCAGGAGTTCGCGTTGCACCCGGAGCGTCTGCGCGTCCGGCGCCCGGCGCACGCGCCACAGGAGGGACCCGAGCGCGGCGGGGAGAGGCCGATCGGTGGCGAGGCACGTCGTATCGTCGATGGCGACCCGCCCCCCGGTTTCGAGCTCGTGGATCGGCAGGCGGCGCAGCAGATCGGCGGACAGCCCGCAACCGAGCAGGAGCTGGCCCTCCGCCTCGGAGGCTTCGAAGCGACCTCGCTCGAGGGCGTCGGCCAATCGGCGCTCGAACTCCGGCGCATCCAGCGGGATCAGGCCGAGCGCGCTGCACTCGCTCCGCGTCATGTCGTCTAGGATCGTGTCCGCGGCGAGGTACGCCGCATCGCCTCGCAGGAGGCGCTCGACAAGCGGCGCGAGGCGGGGCCAGCAGCTACAGTAGAGCTTCGCGCCAGCCTCCCCGGCCTCGGCGACGCCGGCGAGCAACCGGCGCAGGGCCGTGGTCCGAGCGGCATCCTGAGTCCCCCTCTCCCGGATTCTCGCCGCGAGCGCCCCGCGTGCGTCCGCGTCCTCGCTGAACCGCATCGCGACGTTGACGAACCGGACTATGGCGCCCGAATCGAGGTTCCCGCTCCAGGCCTCCATGCCGGGCGTGCCAGCCAGCGATTCCTTGTCATTTGCCGGGATGATCGACAGCGCGAGGCCCGGGAGCGCGGCGAGCAACGGCTTGAGATGCGTGTTGGTGTCGACCGACCTGATGAGGAGCGACCCGCGAACCGCGGCGTCGGCGAGTTCGCGGATCGACAGCACCGTGCGCGCGCCTCCGGGCTCCTGCGTGACCGGGAACAGGCGGATGTCGCGCAGGTCCGGGTCGCGGGCTAGGGCGCCGAGCGCCGCGCCGCTCGCCTGCACCAGCACCGTTGCAGCCGCGACAGCCCGCTCGGCGCGAGCCTCCTCCCGGTCGTGGATGGCGAGAGGTTCGAGCGCGCGCAGCAAACCCGCGAGTTGGCCGCGCTCCAGCATGCGCGATGGCCCCCCCGACCCCTGCCACGCTGCCCTGACGACCAGCACGTCGACAGGCGCACACGCGAGCGCGCGCAGGACGGCGCCGTGGGTCGCGCGCTCGGGCAGGAACACGACCGTGCCGGTCGGGACGTGCCGCACGAGCGCACGCATACTCTCGTCTGGTGGGAAGCGTGGCGCGTCCTGCGCGATGGCTTCGCGCAGCTTGCGCCGCAGGACGGCTCCGACCGCTTCCGGCGCGACCGACCCCGCGCCCGCACGGTCGAGGATCCGCACGAGCGCATCGACCCGCCTTTGCCGCCGGAGGGCGTCGGGCGGCGTCATCTCCAGCAGCACCGCCAGTTCCGGTGCCCGCCATGCCGGCGCCTCCGCCGTGAGGGCGCGCGCCGTCCCGTCCTCATCGGCTGCGCAGAGCGTGAGCCCGCGCTCCCCCGCGAAGGCGTCGAGATCGGGCAGGAGCGCGCGCATGTCCGCCGGGGTGCCGAGGAGGGCGGCCGGAAGCGGGCGAAGGGATGCGTCCGATCCGAGCGTCGCCCAGGCGGTCCGGCGCCCGTCCCACACCTCGGCGAGTATGGACCGCGCCCCGATCGCGGACCGATGTGCGGCAAACCACCGGCTCCCGGCCAGAGCCCGCACGAGGCTGGCGAGATCGTCCGGGGACAGCACCGTGTCCCCGACCGCGGCCAGGAGCAGGTCCGGAAGGTGCGCCAGCACCGCGCGGTCGCGCAGCGTACGGTTCCAGCTGGCGGGAACCCGATCGGCCTGCGTCCCGTCGGCGTCCGCGCCGTCCTCGGCCAGACCGAGGATCGCGCGCCGCCCGGGATCGACGAAGAAGTAGCCGTGCAGGAACAGGTGCAACGCAAGGGGGGGCCCCGTGGCGTCGGCAAGATCGACCGTCGCCGCGGGCCGCTCGCCGGTCGGTAGGAACACCCCCCAGTCGAGCGCGAGGCCGGACTTCGGCGATGCGTCGCGCACCAGCAGCCCCGCGCCGTGCGGCAGCGCCTTCTCCCGAACCGTCTCGCCCTCGATCGTCAGTGTGGAGGGCCAGTGCGGGTCATCCATGACGGCGCGAAGGTCCGCATCCGTCGACAAGACCTCGATCCCGGCGAAACGGACCTCCCGGGGGCCGGCGCGGGTGGTCAGCGTGATCGCGCCGCCGAACGTGCGCGCCTCGCCCGTCGTGTCGCTACTCGATCCGGCCTGCGCGTTGCGCAGGTAGGCGAGCCGCCCACCCGAGCGGACCAGCGACAGCGCGTCCGTGCCGCGCCACCTGAGGTCAATCCGGTCGAGATGGCGCGCCGCGGCGAGGATCGTCGCCAGGTCGGCGTCGCGCCCGAGCAGTTCGTCCATGAGCCTGCGGCGTGCGGCCTCGTCGTCGTAGCGTTGCTGGACGAAGGCCATACCGGGGGCAGGGTGCAGGTCGCTGCGCCGCAGCGGCAACCAGAGCGCCAAGTGCCGCCCGGGGAAGGCGGCAGAGTCCACATGCGCCTGCAGGCGCGCGGCATCAGCCGCGACATCCTCCCACGTCCCGGTGATCGCGCGGGTCGTCTCGATGCCGTGGAAGGGATTGATGACGAAGGGCGCGAAGCCGTCGCCGTACTTTGCCGGCATCACCACGAAGGCGTCGCACAGGTGGAAGACCGCTTTCTGACCGAGGCCGAACCGGCCCGCGGAGCCGGCCTCCTCCGTCTTGCTGCTGGCCGAGTGGTGCCGGATGCCCCGTTCATTCTCGGCGGTAAAGCCTCCATCGTTGACGACGAGCAGGCCCGGACCGGCCAGCAGCGGGTTTCTAACACCTTCGATCCCCTCCCGTAGATCGATCGACAGGCGCCCGGCCTCGGCGTCGTCCGCGTTCTGGATCAGTTCTTTCAGAACCGAGAACAGACTCCTGTACCGATCCTGCAGATCGTTGCGGATGGACCGGATGACCGAGGAGTGATCGATCTCGTAGGCGGACATGCGGGCGGTTCTCGGGTGGGGGGCAATCCGACGGGGCCGGATCGGGCGGGGTCCTTCATGCTGGCGGCCTGAGACGCAGCCTACCCGGAGGCCTCCGCGGCCCAGCAGAACAGGTTGGCCAGCCGCATCTCCTCGACGTTCTTCGCAACAAGATCGAGAAGCCCCGGCGAGGCGACGAGGACGGCGAGACACCGCGCCCGGCTGATGGCGACGTTGAACCGGTTGCGCGAGAGCAGGAAGGCCGCGTCGCGCGGCATGTCATCCGCACCGGAGGTGGCCATCGAGACGAGGACGACCTCCGCCTCCTGCCCCTGGAACTTGTCGACCGTGCCGATCCGCGCGCCCTCGGGCAGGCAGCGCTTCAAGAGGTTCACCTGCATGTTGTAGGGGGCGACCACCAGGACGTCGTCCAACGACATCCTGCGCTCCCGTCCCTTCCGGTCGACCACGCGCTGCCCGAGCAGGCTGTCGAGGATCGCGCGCACCTCGTCGACCTCCGCCTGCGACCGCTGCCGGCAGCCGGTGTGGACCACGGGGCGGAAGGCGAGCCCCGCGGGTTTCAAGGCCGGGTGGGCGCCGGGGGCGAGCACCAGCTTCTGGTTGGCGCAGCCAGCCTCCGCCTGGAGCTGCCCGTCGTAGACGGCCGCCGAGACGAAGCCGCACAGGTCCGGGTGCATCCGCCACGTGCGCGAGAGGAAGATGCCGCGCTCGGGGGGCACCACCGCGTGGCCCTCCAGCAGGTGGTCGAGGACTGAACAGCCGCTGTCGCGCGGGTGCGCACCCTGGATCGGCTGGGCGAGCTGCATCTGGTCGCCGATCAGCACGAGGGCGCGCGCAGCTTGAGCCATCGCCACGAGGTTGCCGAGCGAGACCTGCCCCGCCTCGTCGACGAACAGCACGTCTCGGCTGCCGCGCAGCTCCTCGCGGGCGAACAGCCACGCGGTGCCGGCCAGGATCGGCAGATCGGGGTCGACATACTTGTTCTCGGTGACGCTGGCGACGTAGCCGCGGCCCGCGAAGCCGTCCTCGCCGCTGTCCTTCTTCTGTCCGAGCTTCTCGAGGGGGCACCCTGCCTCATGCAGCCGCTCCTCGACCGCGTGCAGCACGTTGTCGATCGCCTTGTGGCTGTTCGAGGCGATGCCGACCGTCTTCCCCTCGGCGATCAGCGCCGCGATGAGGTGAGAGGTCGTGTAGGTCTTGCCCGTGCCGGGCGGGCCCTGGATCACCAGCCACGAGCAGTCGAGCGCCAGCACCGCCCGGGTCGCGGCCGCGAGCAGCCGGGCGGGATCGTCGCGGTCGGCCTCGGCGATGACCGGAGCGCCGGGCGCGCGCCCCATCAGGCGCG
The DNA here is from genome assembly GCF_004348265.1 of Methylobacterium segetis. Classification (GTDB taxonomy): domain Bacteria; phylum Pseudomonadota; class Alphaproteobacteria; order Rhizobiales; family Beijerinckiaceae; genus Methylobacterium; species Methylobacterium segetis. The sequence goes on along the minus strand of NZ_SMNT01000001.1, from coordinate 83,573 downwards.
GCGGCGTGCGGGACAGGAGCGCTGCGACGTGCGGGAACTCCGCACCGCCCGTGGCCATGTCCGCCGCCGACGTCCACACCGCCTGCCGCAGCACCTTGTCCTTGATGGGCTGGCCCGGCATGAGGCTGAGCCTGTCGGGGAACGGCTCGCCCCTCCTGCCGCGCCTGAGCGTGACGAGCCGGTTCGCCTCATCGAGGGCGACGATGGTGCCGGCCGAGGCCCCGCCCTGCACGAGGCAAACCGCGCTGCCCGCGCGCAGCTTCGTCTCCTGCTCGGGGTAGCGGTAGCGGTAGGTGAGGCTCTGCTTGTCGGTGCTGATCCAGTCCGCACCGTCCCGCTCGCAGGCGGCCAGACACTCCTCGTCCTCGTGTAATTCCTCCGGCCCGCGCTCCTGCCGGTCGAAGTAGGCCCACCACGCGGGCTTCTGCTCGCGCCGGTGGAAGCCGACGAGGTCGGCCATGAGCTGGCGTTCCGCCGCACCCGGCAGGTCCGGATCGCCCGCGACGCGGGCCTCGAGGTCGGCCTGGGCCCGCTCGTGCGCCTCCCGCTCCGCGCGCTTCTCGTCCGCCTCTGGCGTCGTCTCCTCGGCCCCCCGCCCGATCCCGACGCCTGCCTTCTCCGCCAGTTCGACGAGCCAGTCGCGCAGGCCGAGCGTCGAGCGGCAATCGTCGCGGTTGTAGTCATGGATGGCCCCGAGCGCGGCCTCGTCCCCGGCGGTGCGCCAGCGGTCGTAAAGTACAAGACTATCGCCGCCCGAGAGCACCTCGGTGGTGCGCGGCGGCATGTAGAAACGCTCGAGGTTCTTGATCGAGTAGCCGGGTTCGCCCACCCGCACGGCCTCGCGCACGACGCGGTAGAGATCGATCATGCGGTTTGCCCTCAGCAGATCGTCGACGGCGGCCTCGGCGACTGCGTGCATCGAGGCGAGCCGGCGCAGGGCCGTCTTCTCGTAGGGTGCGTAGTGATAGAGGTGGGCGCCCGGGGACGCCGCCAGCCGGCGCGTGAGGAAGGCCATCAGCGCGGTCAGCGCGCGCTTCTCCTGCGCCCGGTCGTGCGCCCAGATCGCCAGGAAGCGCAGGCCCGGGTGCCCCGGCACCGGCCGGCCTACGCTGTCCCCCGTCTCGCCCCCCGCGTCGTCTAATTCTTCCCCGCCCGGCCGCGCCCGCCACAGCACGCCGCACAGGTACTCCAGGCCGCCCGGGTGCATCGGGTCGCCCTCGAAGTCGAAGAACAGGTCATCCGGGTGGGGCGGAGGCAGGCGGTCGAAGCCCTGTCCGGGCTCGTGCGGGACGAGCTCGTGCACGGGCCGGTTCTCGACCACGCTCTGCCGCTGCAACCGCGCCTGCTGGACGAGGCGGGCGAGCGCCTCCGCCCCGATCCCGGCCACGCGCCGCGCCTCGAGCCCCCCAAGCAGCGCCGCCCTCGAGACGCCGGCCTCCATCAGGCGCTGACGCTGGCTGCGCCGGATGTCGGCGACCCGGCAGAGATGGTCGGCCTCGGCCCAGGCGTCGTCGCAGGCCGCCCCCCACTCGCACTTGCCGCAGTAGCCGCACGGCTCGCCCTCCAGACCCGCCGGCGTGTCGACCGCGAACCGCTCCAGGCGCCGCGCCGCGCGGCGGACGTAGTGGCGCACCTCGCTGAGCCGGAAGCGCTCGGTCACGTGGGGTACGGCCGGATCGCCGCTGCCGAGCATCAGCGCGCCGTGCTCGGCCACCCGCCCCTGCACGCGCTCCAGAAGGTCGCCGTAGAGGACGATCTGCAGGACGTGGGCAGGTTGCGCCGTGTGGGCGAGCTTGGCGTCCCACGGCTCGTAGGACCACGCCCAGCTCGGGCAGGGGGCCTCGACGCGCACGAGGAAGTCGGCGTAGCCGATCCAGGGCCCGTCTGCGAGCGCGGCCTGGGCGATCAGCGGTGCGCCGCGGTCCATGGCGGCCCACGTCTCCACCATGCACCGCTCCGGCGTGTCGCGCGCGATCGCGACCGGCGGCCCGTGAAGCGCGGCGAGCGCGGCGAGGCAGCTCTCCTCGTGCTCCTGCCCCTTGCGCTGGATGAGTTCGGCCTGGGCATCCACGACCGCCTCGGGTCCCGGACGCAGACCGCGCCGCTTCTCGAGCGTCCAGGCCGCCGACGTGGTGCAGCCGAGGAATGTGGCCAGGAAGGTCGGGGAGAGACGGCCGATCTCGTGCGTCGACGCCCGCATGTCCCCTCCGTGCCACCCGACTGCGTGGTCATGGGATGGTGTTGAAGGGACATACCACAGGTTATTGTGGCCGCGGCGACACAGGACGGCCGCTGCGCGACCGGCAACCGATCATGCTGAATGAGACACGCGGATCGGCCCCCGGACGAAGCCCGGCTTCGAGGACGGCCTCCGGACCTGGCGTGATGCCGCGCGGCGCCGCCCTCGGCTCTCACGCAATCGCCTCAATACCACGGCGAGCCGGTCAGCACGCGCCTCGCCAAGCGATCCGGTCAGCCTAAGATGAGGCTCACATTGTAAGAAAGATCGCCATGCGCAACGACGACCAGCTGGCGTCTACCGCTTTTCGCTAGATCGACCAACGGAGGCTACGCATCTTCCAAAGCAGAATGAACGGCTATGAACTTGAAACAACTCCCATATTAGGCCAAGGCGACTGTACATCAATTGCGGGGGAAATCTCATGCCGAAAGCACCGACGGAGTACAGCGACCAGGAAATTGAGAATCTGATCGCCAATCACCGCCGTCTCGGTCGGACAGACGCGCCTCTCTTTCTCACACTTCTGGCCGAGCACGAGCGCCGCAGGGGGCGCGGCCTCAGCTTCGATACGACTTTGCGCGCCATCCGAGCCGCAGCGGCGGAGCGCCGTTTCATCGGCTACAAGGACATCGCGGATGAAAGCGGCGCTGCCTGGGCGCAGGTTCACTGGCAGGTCGGCGATCACCTGACGCGCCTGTGCGAGTATGCCAACCGCCAGGGCTGGCCGCTTCTGAGCGCGATCGTGGTCAACAAAGAAAACGTCGCGACGGGGGACCTCGACCCACAAAGTCTTGCGGGGTTCGTGACCGTCGCGCGCTCCTTGGGCTATGTGGTCTCCGACGAGCACGCCTTCCTGAAGGCGGAACAGCAGCGCGTCTTCGCTTGGGCGACAGAGCAGCCAGGGACGGCAGGATGAGGCGTTCGGCGGGCCGGTCCCATCACCTCTGACCAATACCCCGCTGAGCCGTGCCTCGCTCATCCGCCCCCGCGCCGCCTCGGCCTAACCTGCCGTAGCGGTCGATGGGTGCTCCCAGATCGAGACAGCCTGTCTGAACAGTGCACCGCCCCGCTCACGGATGTCGTCTTCTCCCCAGCTGTCCTTCGCTTGATCCTGGAAGCGGGCGTTCAATCGCAGCGCGCTGTTGAGCGCAATCGGCCCTCGTTTCTCGCGAAAGGGGCCATTGCTGATCGCGGTATTCAGCACCTGCGTGAGCAGCGTGAGATTACCCACCGTGTGGATCAAGCGGGACCGCGTTACGCTGGGTGCCTCTGACCCGGCAAACTGGTCCAGGCCGAGCGCAAGTTTTTCGTACATCCTGAAGCCCGCGCTATCGAGTTCTGCATCCCCACGGCACCGCGACCGCTCTGTGGGTCCACCAGCGCACGTCCAACCGTATAGGGGAATATAGCATGGGCTACGAACAGACGCCGGTCGACACAAGCGATCCCGGCGTTATTATCCACGCTATCGAAAGCGTCAACGAAGCCCCCAAGCTACGGAGCGATTACGGTCTCAAGACGCTCTGGAGACTGTACGGGGCGCCCGGATATGCCATGCTACGCTGCGACTTGGATGACCGCCAGACCCTCGATCTTTACTTCGGCTGGTTCTGCTGTCGTGTGGCCGAACTACTCGGGATGAGCGATCCTGATGCGTTGGTGCTCGTCGCTCACACCGATGACGGCGAAGGGCGGCAGATCCTGACGCTCAAGCCGTCCATCGTCGCCGCCTTGGTTCCGGCCAAGCGCGGCCGTAAAGCCTCAGGCTGACGCGGATGGTGGACAGTGCGTCGGTAGTTCCAAGTGAACGCTGCCGCACCAACCCAACCAGATGTGCTCACATTCTTCGCAAGCGCACCGGCGGTTCAAAGGAGGGTGCTGCTTTATCGAGTTCTCGGATGAGCGCGAGTTCCTCCGCCGTACACCCGGCCCGAGCGCGATAGGGCACGACGACACCGTGCAGTTGGGCGCGCAGATCATCCCAGCGCTCGTGCAACACGCGCCAGTGGTGGGCGTCGTACGTCCCCTCAAAGATCACAGGACGAATCTCGATGCGCGGCAGTGCTGTGGCGTTCGCCTGCACAGCCTCCTCCAGCTCCCGCGCCCATCGGCTCCCGACGCGATCCACGCGACCGATCTGCTGCTCGACGACGCCTGGGTTCCATTCCGGATGGAGGAGGATCACCACGCGGCAGGCTTGGTGCAGGTTGAGCCCCTCTCGGCCGACCAGAGACTGCGCGACGAGGACGCGCGGGTTGCTCTCCCGCCGGTTGAACGCGAGTTGCAGAGCGCGTCGGGTCGGGAGCGCGGTCGCACCGCTCATCAGTCGCGCGAATCGGCCACGCTCGGTCCGGTACTCATCCCTGAGACGCTCGGCGATCCTCGCCCACAGGGCGCCTGCCTCGTTGGCGTCGAGGGCGCCGTCACCGTCCGCATCCCCCTCACCGCGTTCGCGGAGCGCCGCGACCAGGGAGACGAAGGCTTCGGCGACAGCCTCCGCGGACGGACCCGCGCCGCTCGAACTGGTATCCACCGTGGTCTCTGATCGGATCCCGTAATCGAGGAGTTGGTCGATCGCGGCCGCCAAGATCACCCGGTCTTCCTCGCGCCCCACCCGCGCGGCTTCCGCCAGAGCATGTGCGTCCCGCTCCACCGGCGAGAGCCCCTCGGCGACGCGCTCAAACAGCGACGCGCGCAGCGCCTCCCGGCGTCGCGCGATCCCGGCATATTGCCGCGCGAGCAGGGCGTCGAGGGCGGCCTTGTCGAACACGCCGCCTCGGTCGAGTTGCTGGTGAGCCGCCTCGGTCGCGGCCGCGTCCTCGGCGGCCACTACACTCTGCGGCCAGGGCCGCCCGGCATCGAGAGCGCGCAGCATCGCGCGCGCGTTCAACAGCGCCACCAAGGCCCGCATCGGTTCGGTGAAACGGCCGAAGACGAGAACCTTCTCGCCGCCTGTGTCGTAGGCTTCGATCGCGGTGATGGCCGCCAGGATCGCAGGATGGTCATAGAGAGCGCCATCGGTCCGTGCCACGCGGTCGATCATCCGCTGCCACCACGCCGCGCGAGCGATGCGCTTGGTCTCACACTCATCCGCCGGCGCCGGGTCCAGGGCCGCCCCGACGCCAGGCTCCTCTGGCGCCTCAAGATCCGGGGCGGGATCGTCCGGCTGCCGGACCACATCCTCCGCGCTCGCGGCCGACGCATCGAGCCGCGTCGCGATCCCGTGGCCGTTGCCGAAGGTGAGCCGCAGGCGCTTCGCGGCCGGGTCATCGCGCCCCCGCACGACGAAGGACAGCGCCTCGGCCGCGCACACGGCGCGCCGCCACCCGGGCGTGAGGCCGGCTGGTGCGACGGCGAGGTCGCGCTGCCAGCGATAGGCATCGGGATCCTGAGCCTCGCCGGCGAGGTTGGACTGTGCCCCTTCTGCCCGCGCGAGCGTGGCGCTCCGGTAGGCCATCACGGCCTCGTCGCCGCGTTTGTCACGCCTCAGAACGTAGGGCTTGAGGGCGGCCTCGAAGGCATGGGCTGCCACGACGTAGGCCGCGCGCGCCTCGGCGCTGCTGCGCCAGCCCAGGCGCGCGCGCCGGACCGCCTCGCCGTAGCGCTCGACGATGCCGCGGATCTCGGCGCGAGCGGCCCGTTCGACCTGCACCCGCGCCAGGGCTTGGTCCCAATCGCGGGCGCCGAGTTCGACCGGCGTCGCGGTCATACACAACCGACGTGCATCCGCGCCCTCGACGAGCGTCGCCTCGAGAAGGCGTGACAGCCCGCTGTCCTCGGCCCGGCTCTTATGCGCCTCGTCAACGATCACGAGATCGAAGACACCGAGTCCGAGACCGACCGCGCGCTGGAGCATCTGCCGCGGCGCGCCGCCCTGCTCATAATTTGCCGCGGCGTTCGCACCCCGCCAGACTGTCTCGCTCCCGAGCGCCTCGTAGTGTTGACGCAGAGCGGGGTCGGACGACTCGGCGCACTGCGCCGCGATCGCCTCTGCGGCCGCCCGCACCCACCAATCCGCACGCTCGGACATCGCTTTGAAACCGTGGGGAAACTCCTCGTGCAGGGTATGCTGCGCGTAGCCGGCGAGCATCGGCAAAAGCTCGAACCGCCAGCGCTGCGTCGAGGCGCCGAGCCGCCAGTTGGCAAAGCCATGTGCGACGAGAACCACGGGCTGGTCGAACCACGGTCGCGCCGGCGCCCTGTGATCCCACGCTGCGAGGAACCCCCAGAGGCTGCGCACGACATCGGGCACGTCGGGCACCCCGCCATGCCGCAACTCCTCTCGCCACTGGAAGCCGAGGGTCGGCGGGATGAGGATCGCGACCCGCCCCCCTGCCTCGACGACCGCCCGGGCGAGCGCGACCGCGATGCGCGTCTTGCCCATGCCGACCTCGTCGGCGATCACCAGACCGTGCCGTGGCAGGCGCTCGGCGAGGGCGTACAAACTGTCACGCTGGCCGCCGTTGAGCTGCGGTCCTGGCGCGTCGGCTAGCGCCCGTACCCGCTCCGCGACCCGAGCCCATCCCGCGAACGTCATGTCAGGCCTCCAGGGGCTCAAGCGCGGCGACCTGCCAGGCCGCTTCGACCCGGTCGAGGGTATCCTCGTAGATCTGTCCGGCCGGAGTGCCGCGGTCGCGGGCGAAGTCCGGCCGGAACGGGCCAGCACGCAGCGGACTCAACGGGTTGAGATTCAAACCTCGAAACGCCGTGATCTCAGGATCATCCTTGGCCTGTTCGAGCACCTGCCCCAGCCGGGTGCACCACGCCGTCCAGTCCACCGCCTGCACGGCCGTTTGCCGATCGGCGACCCGCTCGACGAGTTCCATCACCCGCCGGATGGCGTAGCGGCCCGCCGGTGCGCCTCCGATCCCCGGGACAGATGTGCCGGCGGGTCCTGCGCGGTCCGGGCCCGCATCACTGTCGTCGAGTTCATCCACGTCGTCGGCTGGCGGCAGCGGAAAATCAGCCAGCATCGCCCAGACTTCGTCCAGGGCGACGGGCGCCAGCGCTGTCCCGGCCACGCGCCCATGGACATCGATGACTGGGACGCTTTGCGTCAGCCGTTCGGTCGCTTCACCCCAGGTGATCCGGACTTCGGGCGGACAAGGCCCCGGCCAGAGTGCGCCGATCGCGTCTCGGGCGCAGGCGTTCCCGTCCGCATCGAGCACGGTGTGGGCTGCCGCGCCTGACACTGGCGGGGCAAGCCGACCGCTGCCATCCGGAGCGGCCTGCCAGCGCAGGTACGGGATCGGGGGTGGAACGTAGGCCGGCGGACGCTCGGGCATGCCATCCCCCGCCCGCAGGGCGTCCGAGTGAAGTTCGGTCGCGGCGTCCCAAGCGATCGGCAAAACTCTTTGGACCGAGACACCCGCAGCGCTCCCCGGGTCATCCCAGAACAGGGCCTCCGGGGCGAGGACCACGCCAGCCTCGAGGTTGCCGCCGGCAGGTCCCGCCCGCAGAAGCCCTGGGTGGGTCAGGTTGCCCGATCCGAGATAGAGCCACGCGCGGCGGCAGCGCGGCGAGCGGGCGTCATAATGAGCGCCGAGGAGGAACTTCGCGTGCAGACCACGCGGCCTGCCACGCAGCGGGCCCTGACCGGGCCGCCGCACCGTCCACCCCGCCCACGCGATCGCCGGAAGCGCGCCCGCCACAGCTTGGCACCCGTCCGGGTTGACGAATAGGTCGATCTCAGCGCCCGGCATCAGCAGATCGTCCTGGAGCAGGGCCGCGACCACCGCGGCAGGAACGCGTGGCACGTCCGCGCCCTCACCGCCCTCGTAGAAGCCCGATCCCATGGCGAGATAGTTGCGCTCCCCTGGCGCGATCCGCGCGACGATCTGGGATAGGAGCGGTGCGGACCGGGTATCAATGAAGCGGGGCACCAGTCCTGCGGGCACCCGACTCGTCACGGCTGCGCACCACGCATCGAGCGCCCGCACTGCCTCGCGGGTCAGTGGCGAGGCGGCATCGAGCGGCGAGGCGCCGAGGCGAGCACGCAAGCTCCCCAGAAAATTCGACGCCGCCGCCAGGTCGGCCAGCCGCTGCTCGGCGTCAGCCTCAGCCAGCGCATCAGCCTCGACCTCGACGGTCCAGGCCAGATCGAGGCTCTCCTCGAGGGTCTCGCGCGTCCAATTGCCCGTGGCGACGACGAGGCGCAATCGCCAGCGCGCGCTGTCCTGGAGATGGCGGAAGCCGAGTAAAGCGACTTTGGCGTGGAGGAGCGCGAACGGGCGCGCGGCGGGCAGGGGTAGGTGCAGCACGCCCGGCACGTCGAGCGGCGACAAGCGTGGCGTGCCCGGATCCAGGACGAGGGCGAGGGACACGACGCCGTCGGCCGCGCGCCGCCGTTTGGTCCGGCGGGTGAAGCGTTCGGCCGCGGCATTCAGGAAATGGGCATCGGCGGAGTAGCCGCAGAGCCAGCCGAAGACGCCGACATGGTCGTCGGGCGGTTCGAAGAGGTGGGTTAACGCGGGCGGATCCTCGGTGCCGAACGGCTTGCGCGGGTCCATCGCGTTAGGCTCCGATCGAGGCGGTAGAGGCCAGGCGCAGGTCGTTCGCCAAGACGATGAGGTTATGCACACGCCCCGAGATGCCGTCCGGGAGCGGGGCGTGTGGATCCGTGGGCGCGCGAGCGCCCATTTCGTCCTCTATCTCCCCTGAGTCGGCAGGCTCTGCGGTCGCGCCGCGAGGCCCCCCGCGAAACGCCGCTCCCGCCAGAATGAGGCCGTCGGCAAGCCGCAGGATGCGCTCGTCGCGGGCGATCAGCCGGCTGAGCAGGGCACCGTCGTCGGTGAGCGCACACTCCTCGCAGAAGCGGCTCGCCGCACGCTCTGGCGTGGGGTCGTGCTCCAGCGCGAGGAACGCCTGCGCTCGCCGGCGCAACTCGCTGAGTGCCGGCCGCAGGCCTGCATCGGCGGCTTGCGCGATCGCGAGCTTGCGCACCCCGGCGCGCGCCATCCGGTCCTCGATCCGGTCGAGGACCGAACCGCCCTCGAAGTCGCCCGCCGCCGCGGCCATCACGTGGCTGAAGGCCGCCCCGACCCGCATGTCGGACCAGTGTGCCGGCTCGACGATCTCCGCCGGTCTCTGGTCCCAATGCGTGTGCTCGACGCCGCGCGCCTGAAGGGCGTCGACCCAGTTCAGGGCACAGCGTCGGCGCGCCCGATCCGGATCGGCGCCCGCCACGAGGGCCTCGCGCAGGATCTCGCGGGCTCGCGGGGGAAGCGGCCGAGTCGGATCGAGTTCATCCCGCGTGACTCCGAACCGAAACGGCAGGGCTCCCCCGGCTACCCAGTCCGAGAGCGTGCGGCGCGCCTCAGGACAGGCCGCCTCAAGAAGTGCTCGCCCGCGCGCCGTGCAGGTGTAGGCGTTGAAGCTACGGCTCTGCGCCTCGACGAGCCCCAGCGTCAGGAGCGCGTCGCGCGTGCGGATGCGCATCGGTTGGCTGACGTAGAAGGACCGACTGGCCGCAACCTTGAACGGAGGATCCTGACCTTGGTCGTGTCGCAGGAGCTTCCGATACCCGGGCAGCCGCCCGTCCCGCGCCCAGCGGTGCCGCCGAAATGCCCACCACACGGCCAAGGCTTCGATGGCGTTGGCCGTCGTGATGTTGGATAGACCGCGCCCGTCGCGTCGCGCTGCCTCTGCGTGGTGAATGCCGAGAAGGGCGAGCACAACCTGCTTGGCGTACCAGACACCACCGAGCCCGGGCACGGCCAACTCGTTGAACAGACGCATGCTTGCGGCCAAGCCGAGGGTGCGCGTCCGCCGCGTCCCGCCAATAATCTCTCCGCCGAGAAGACCCCACTCCATCAACCACCTCATCAACCTAAGGATGAATCTGGGTTTTCGACGCCTAACCGATTCCGATCAGACAATTTGCCCCTGCGCCTGAGAAAATATCGGGGCGATGCGTCAGAAGCGGTCATAGCCCCCGCGTCGAGGTGCGTGCGATGGGAATGTGAGGTGTTTGACAGCGGCGGCCTCAGTGCGGGCCGTCCCCCAACCGGCACGGCCTCGGTCGCGCTTGACGCAATCGGTCGCTTGACGGAGGCCGGCCACGTCGGCGGACGCCTTATGCTCCAGTTCGTCGGTCAGCGGGACGCCGCGGCCTTCAGTCTGACAGCGCTCGACGCGTGCGCGACCGCCATCATCGCTGACGATGGCGGGAGTAACTAGATCCACTCCGGTTCCTTCTCCGACTGCACCGCCCTGGTGTTGGTTGCCTTCGGGCGTCCCGCGCCGATCGCCAATACGGGCACTGCGATCGGGACCGTGAACCAGGAAGCTCGCTGACGACGATCGAGGGGGGGCTAAGCACGCGGTTCGAGACGTTGGAAGCCCTGCTCGCTGCCGGCTGGGTGGTGGCTGCGGACGCTCTGCCGGCAGCGCCGGATGCGTTTAATGAGAGCCACCTGCTGCATCGAGAATGGAGCTACAGCCGCGAGCCCGCACGGGGATTCTCATCCTGGGAAGTCCGCGCAGTGCGGGCCGCGCACAACGATCTCGGGGGCGGCGGCCGGCCCTCGATCGGGCGGTCGCCGATCCGCGTGGCCGGTCCAGAAACTCCGAACGCGCGTCGTCGGGGACCGCCCCGGCGTGTGGCCCTTCCCGGCGGGCCGAACACCGCACAATGTTCGTCCGGGTTAGACTGACCGAGTGGGTGGGCAGACACCGGAGGCGGTCGGGCGTCCCCATTCAGAGATCTGCGACCTCTCCGGCCCGCAGAGGGAACGGGACGAGAGTACCTTCAGCCGTCCGAAGTCAGGAAGTTGCCGACGTAACGGTCGACCGCCTCCAGCCAAGCTTCGGCGTGCTGGGGGAGGAGATCCGACAGGCGCGGGGTCTTCCCAGCGGCCGTGCGCAGCACGGACTGCTGCGCGGTTTTCTGTTCCTTGACGTGTCCGCCGATCAGACCTGCGAGTGTCTCGTTGTAGACGCGGCCGGGCGGGCCGCGATCCCACCACGTGGCAGGACTGGTATCGAGGAAGCCGGTCTTGCTGATCGTTCCGAGATTGAGCGGATGGCCCTTCGGGGAGGGATGCTTGAGATTGAGCCCGCCCTGGAAATCGGGATACAGGCCGTGCGCATCCGCGCGGGCGAGAAATCCCTGCAGCATGTGCGCCGCCCCCGGCTGCTGCTGATCGAGGATCTCGAAGAACTCGTCCGCCCCGATCCCGACGCCGGCCGGCGACACCGGCGCGCCGGCTGATGGGGGCACGGCCGGTGCGAGGATTCGGACGACGCCTGGGCCGCCGTCCTCGATCCGCACCACACCCCGTTCGATGAGCGTCGTCTGCGCGAGCACGCTGGGATTGATCAGCCGCGCATCGGTCCCGGGCACGGTGTAGATGCCGAGCTCGATCAGCGCGAAGACGAAGCGGTGCCCGGCGTGCGACTGCAGGAGCTTGGTCAGGGCGACGAGGTCCTCCCGGATGCCGTCACCGACCACCGCGATGATCGCCCGGCCGCGCCTCAGGTTGCGGGTGAGATTGTCGACGAAGAACACCTCGTCGGACGGCTCCTGAGGCCCGGCGGCGAGGGCCGCCAGCGGCATGACAGGCTCCCCCGCCGCCTTGCGGGCGGTATCGACTGCGGTCTGCAGCTGATCATAGCTCATCCGAAACACCGCGGCCGCATACTCCATGGCCTGCGCCACGACGCTGCGCCGGGCCTCCGGGTTGCGCCACAGCTTGGTCTCGACGAGCACCAGACCGCCGGTTGCCGTGATGAGAAGGTTGTCAAGCGCACCAGATCTGCCGGCGCCGCACACTAGGGGCAGCTCGCGGCAGACCGGGATCAAAGCCCCGAAGCCCGGCTCGATCCGATCGATCGGCAGAACCTGCGGCTGCGCGTGCAGGAGATGCTGCAGCCACGCCTCATCGTACGCATGCTCCCCAGCCCCGGATTTGAGCAGCGTCACGCGCTCCAGTGGAACAGCGGTGTTCTCACCGGAAACCCAGATCGGCTGACCGTCCTGTCGCATGGCGTGACCCTGAATCGAAGAGGCTTGTTGATTGGCGAGCGGATTACAAGGCGTCCGCAGGTTTCCGGTCGTCATAGGGGACGCTTCAGCATCTGCCGCAGCAGCCTGCCGCCGCGGGATGCCGACGTCTGGAACGCGCGGCGCGGTTCGGCGCCGGCGTAGACCACGACACCGGGCTCCTCAGCCGTCTTACCCCACAGCTTGGCCGAGCGCGCCACCACCAGTCCGGCCTGCCCCGCCCGCACCCGCGGCAGCACCCCCTCGTGGACGAAGCGTCGGATGGCCAGTGCCGAGGGCAGCGTCGGCGCGACGCTGCGCGCCACACCGCCCTTCTGCGAATGGTAGGGCACAAGCTGCAGAACGCAGATCCCCGGGGCGTCGGCCTCGGCGATGTCCGCCCCGAAGGTCTGCCGCGCCCACCGGTAGCCCGGGTGCGTGGCGTGGATGCCGAGGAGGTAGGGATAGGGGTGGTCGCCTGCGAGATTGGCGCGTAGCGCCTGCGCGAAGGCGGGCTTAGCCTCCTCCTCCGCCTCGTCCCCGCTGAGACCGGGATTAAGGAACAGAAGGTACATCCGTGCTGTCCGTACGGGCCCTGCCCAGGGCACTGGGTGCAGGTCGAGGGCGAAGCCGGAGCCGGAGACCTGCGCCGCATCGTCTGGATGCACATGCGCCATCCCCAGCCGGGACCAGAACGCCACGAGGTCGTTAGCTGCGCACACCCAGGGCGCTTCAGAGACTGTATTCATCACGCTCACGGCTCCCTTGTCTGCGGATACCACCTTCGGGCCGAGAGCGGCGCCCATCGACGCCGTCTCGCCGCCGCCCGGCCGGACGATCCCGGAACCGGCTTTCGTACAGGGCAGGCCCTGTTGAATCCTGCCGTCCGGGTAGCCGTCCGCGAACAGACGATCGGCCGCGGCCGCGATCCGCTCGCGCCATGCCAGCACGTCGAGCCAGTCCTGCGGGATGCCCGACAAGCCGTAGACCGCGCCGGCGAGCTGTCCGGCGATGGCCGCCGTGGTGTCGGCATCGTCCCCGAGGTTGGCTGCCAGCAGCACCGCGGAGCGGAAGTCGCCGGTGCGCGCCACCGCCCACACCGCCGCCTGCAGCGCGCGCACGACATGGCCCGAACCTTCGATTGCCTCCCGGGGCAGCCCGCGCCAGCCCCCCTCGATCGATGCAGCCGCCTCCGCCTCCAGCAGGACGGTCAGCGGCTGGCCGGCGATGGCCTGGGCGATGAGGGTGGCGAGCTGGCGCGAGCAGCGGACCGCCGCAGGCGCCCCGTGGGTGGTGCGCGTCTGCCGGTCCGACACCGTCAGGAGCCGCTCGGCCTCCTGTCAGTGCCGGATCGCCACGGGGGCAAGCCGCATCAGGGCGCCGTTACCGGCGCTTGTGGGGCTGGTCGAACCGGCGACCGGTTCGCCCGTCTCCGTGTAGCGGGTGAGGGCCGCGCGGGTGGTAGTCCCGATGTCGAAGCAGGCGCCTGTGCAGGAATAGTCCCCGCGCCGGTACCACGCAACGAAGCGGTCCATCAGGTCGCGTGCGTCGAGGGCCGGGTCGTGCGCGAGGCTGTCGGCGAGTGCCAGCGCCATCGCCGTGTCGTCGGTCCATTCCCCGGTCCGCAGCCCGAACGGCCCGCCGCCCACGATCGTGTCGAGCACAGCATGGTGGGGCTTTCGCGTGAACTCGAGCGTCGTGCCGAGCGCGTCGCCGACGGCGAGGCCGAGGAACGCGCCGAGCGCGCGGTCGCGCTTAGCCGCCCGTGTCGTGACGGGGACGGGCAGCGGGATCGGCTGCCCGGCTTCCACCCAGCGCTCCTGGGCGCGGGTCTCGATCGCACCGGGGCGCACGGCCCGCACCGCGGCGATCGCCGCCGCTGGGTCCATGCCGTCCTCGACGAGGAGACGCGCGGCAATCATGCCGGCGCGCCCGAGCCCGCCGCGGCAGTGCACGAGAACACGTCCACCGCGGGCCGTAAGGCCGCGCAGCCGGGCCGATAGGGCGGGCCAGGCAGCCTCGAAGGCGGGACCCGGCACCGCCATGTCGACGATGGGGGCGTGGTGCCACTCCATGTGCCGAGCCTGCACCGCGGCGCCGATCCCGGCGATCTTGCGGCTCGCGAGCTCGTAGTCCTCCATCAGCGTCAAGACCGCCCCCGCACCCCAGGCCGCGACCGCATCGAGGTCGATGCCGAGGTCGCGGTCGTGCGGGCCTGTCAGACCATACGGCTGCTTCTTACCCGGGGCGAAGGTGATTCCAATGCGCCCGTCGTAGCGGCCCACCGTGATCTCGGCGATCTGAAGGGGGGCGTTCTGGCTCGTGGTCATTGCGATCTCCTCGGTTGCCGGACAACCTTAGGGGGCTTGACCCTTGCTGCGACCGCCTGTCGGAATTGTCCGGGCCGGAACTGCGACAAAGGCCGGGCGGCGCGCGGACCGACGAGACGTTGGCAGAACAGGCGCTGGGAGGGGGCATGGCGGGGCTGTACATCGGGTTCTACTGGACGCTGCCGGTCCCCCGGATCGGCTTTCGCCACCTGCCCAAGGATGCGGCGGAGGCAGCGCAGGTGAGCACCACGATCCGCTATCGGCGGGCGCTGACGCACCGCTACGTCCGCGACGTCGAGGGGCGCCTGGAGGGGCGGCTGCTCGGCGAGATCGCCTTCATGGACGTGCGGCCAGACCGGGCGCCGGAGGCCGTGCGCGAGGCGCTCGACCGCGTCGGGGCGATCGCGAGTGGACGCCGCGCCGCGCTCATCCACTTGGCCTTCGAGGAACATGCGTGGCGCGACAACCTCCACCTGATCGCACATCTGCGTCGGCTCGACATCGAGCGCGTCCCGCTCTCGCCCGACCCGATCACACTGGACGGTGTGCCTCTCGATCCGGCCGCGCATTTCGGAGGCTGGCGTGAGCGGGAGACTGCGGCGATGGCCGAGTTGCGGCTTTCCGCCTATGCAGGCCTGCGGGGCGCGCTCGCCGCGGTGCCCGAGGGGGCGGGCCGCTGGCAGGCTATCGCAGACCGCCTGAACGCAGACAGGGTGGGGACGGTGCGCGGCGGGCGCTGGACCGCCGAAAACGTTCGCAAGCTCGCCGGTCGTCTGGAGGAGGCAGGTTGAGTGTAAGCAGTGATCTGCCCTGTGCGGGCAACGACGTGACCTGCATTCCATGCTGCAGGTGCAATAGGGGGACGATGCCTGAGGGAGCTGCCCTTTTTGCTGCTGACTTGAGGCCGCCCGCGGCCGAGCGGTCATCTCTGATCCGTGCGGAATCTTGAAGAATGTGGGCAGACATCGAAGCTCGCATTGCTGAAAACGATCTGGAGAGGCCTAACGCGCGCCGCAGGGAACTGCTGGACGTCCTCCGGACCAGCGGCCTCGTTCCGAATGGGAATGCCACCAAGTACATGGTCGCGTTTCTGTCTGAAGGTCAGCAGGTCGTCGTCTGGGAGCTGACAGGTGCAGCCCGGAACATCTTCGTCGCCGACAAATGGCAGGATGCCGTGGAGCAGGTAGGCTTGGAGTGCGAACGTAAGGCGTTCGTGCCTGGGTTGCAGGATGGGGGACGGCATTCCGGCCTGAACAGACCCTGGTCCTTTCCGCAGGCGGCCTGCCTGCGCGTTAAGATAGACGACAATCGCGGACTTCGCCGGCTCATCGGCGTGATCACGAGGGGGCAGCGCGGGCAAGTGGAGACGATCGACCGTAGGAGGGTGGAGGCCGCAATGGATGCGCTCGACGCCAGAGGTGAAGGCGGCCAGCCGGATAAAGTAGCGGACAGTCCGCCCGCCTCTTGGGTGCGCTCCACGCGCATACGCCCCAACCGCGTGTTTCCGGCCCGGGCTGTTGCGTCCGAGGCCCTGGGGACCGCAGGGTTGAGCGATGGCTGGGGCGAAGGAGCCCATGCGGCCGCGCTGCTTCACAACGCCGGTTTCATCATTGTGACTGACCGGGATGTACCTGTCCCACCGCCGGAATTTGCCCTGCATCTCCTGCGTGATGCCGATCGCATCCGGCTCTGCGCGCTCAACTACTTCGTCGAACCGGCCCGCGAGCAGGGGGCCGCCGAGGTCGCGATCCGGGCCGGGGACCTTGCCGCAGCCATGGGGCTCAAGGATGCGTTTCCAAACGTGTGTCAGGCGCTCGGGGGCGAGAAGTTTCGGCAACTCGCCCGGGTGCCGGCGCCGACAGCCACCGAGCCGAACCCCAGCAGCACGACGACCTTTACGTTCAGGCTCAAGGTCGAGGAGGTCGCCGGTCCGGTGGCAGAGACGGCAGTTGGAGAGGGGCATCCGGCGACGAACCTGATCCTCTACGGACCGCCCGGCACCGGAAAGACATACCGGACCGCGTTCGAGGCCGTCCGGCTCTGCCTAGACGCGGAGCGTTTCGCGCAGCTGGAGGGCCAGGACCGGCGTGTCGCCTTGATGGCCGAGTATCAGCGTCTGGTGGCAGAGGGACGGATCGAGTTCATCACCTTCCACCAGTCTATGTCCTACGAGGAGTTTATCGAAGGGCTGCGGCCGGACAGGGGCGAGGACGCGGTTGATGGGTTCGATGAACCAGATCCAAAGGGCGGCTTTCAGTTGAAGCCCCACGACGGCGTGTTCAAGCGCTTCAGCGAGCGCGCGCGCCTCGACCGACGCGACAGCGGCACCGCCGCACGCCTCGACCGATCGGCCCGCGTATTCAAGGTGGCCCTCGGGCGTCGGGGGGTCGAGGAGGACCGAATCCGATACGGTCTGGAGAACGAGCTGATCCATGTCGGCTGGGGTGGGGATATCGACTGGTCGGATCAGCGCTTCGAAAGCTACAACGACATCCTCTCCGAATGGCGGTCACGAAAGGACTCCAAGGCAAGCGGTCACGACGGTAATATTGTCATTACGTTCTCGCTGCGCGCCGACATGCAGACCGGCGACTACGTCGTCCTGTCCGATGGGCGTGATCGGGTCCGGGCGTTCGGGAGGATCAGCGGCGAGTATTTTTACGACCAGGACGCCTCATTTCATCCGCATCGCCGTCGGGTGACATGGCTGTGGCGAAGCGATCAGGGGGTCGAGCGCGAGCTCTTCTACCCTAATGTCTTTAGACGGCACTCCCTTTACAAGCTGGATCAGTCGCTCGTGGACTGGGATGCCCTGGAGGCGATCGTCTGCGGACCCGAGACTGCCAGCACCGGTCCCTCTTCGCGGGCCTACGTGCTGATCGTCGACGAGATCAACCGGGCCAACATCTCCAAGGTCTTCGGCGAGCTGATCACACTGCTTGAGCCGGACAAGCGGATCGGAATGGCGAACGAGATTCGCCTGGTTCTGCCATATTCGAAGAAGTCGTTCGGCGTCCCGGCGAACCTTCATATCGTCGGGACCATGAACACGGCCGACCGCTCGATAGCCCTACTCGACACCGCCCTGCGTCGTCGCTTTGCCTTCCGGGAGCTCGTTCCTCGACCCGAATGCCTGCCCACGAACCTCGAAGGCGTCGATCTCGCCGCGGTCCTGCGCACCCTCAACGCACGCATCGAGTATCTCGTGGATCGCGAGCACTGCATCGGGCACGCGTTCTTCATGGGCTGCCGGACGCGCGCCGATATCGACGCGGTGATGCGCGACCGCGTGATCCCACTACTGGCCGAGTACTTCTTCGAGGACTGGGACCGCATCCGCCTCGTCCTGGGCGAGACCACCGACGCGGGTGCCTTCCTCGCTCGCGTCCGGCTCGAACCACCGCCCGGTCTTGAAGATGCCGGGCCGGAGCGCTGGCGCTACGCTGTGCACGACACGTTCGGCGCGCACGCCTACACACAGCTGCAGGCATGATCCGCCAGGCGCTGCGCGAGTGGGATTACCTGGCCGTCTCGAGTGCGGCGGGGGAGCTCGGGGTCACCCGGGCGCAGGCCGACGGGTTGCTCGCCGCGGCCCGGCGCTCGACGCTCGGCGGGGCGGACGGGGAACGCGTGCTCGTGGACGGGGGGCGACGGCTGCGCGCCCAGCAGGTCGTCGGTGTGCTGGTTGCTGAGGACGTCACTCTCGAGATCCTGCCCAAGATTGATGGCGACGCGGCGAGCGCACGCACGCGCCTTGTGCACATGCTCGCGGCCGTGCATGACCTCAAAATCGACGCCGGACCGCTGACCGATCTGGGCTGGCAGTCGCGCGACTTCCTCGAGATTCTGATCCGGCTGTTCTGCGACAAGCTCGCCGCTGTCCTGCGGCGGGGCCTGCCGCGGGCCTACGTAAGCCGGGAGGACGATCTGCCGGCGCTGCGCGGACGCCTCGACGTCGTCCGCCAGTGCACAGTGCTCGCTGCCAGCCCGCAACGGCTCGCCTGCCGCTACGAGGAGCTGGACGCCGATATCGCCCTCAATCGCATCCTCAAGGCCGCCCTCGTGCGCCTTAAAAGGGTAGCCCGTGCCCCGGAGACGCGGCGGCGCCTGAACGAGCTCCTCCTCATCTATGACGACGTCTCGCTCCCGTCGCGTGCAGCCCTGCCCTGGCACGCAGTTGCCCTCGACCGCACCAACGCCGGTTGGCGCGAAGTACTCGGCTTCGCGCGCCTTTTGCTCGGGGACCGCTTCCAGACGACGTCTGCCGGCGATGGGCGCGGTTTCGCGCTGCTGTTCGAGATGAACCTACTGTTCGAGGCGTTCGTTGGACATTCCCTGCGCCGCGCGCTCGCCGGGTCGGGGGCAAGCGTCACTCTGCAGGGGCCGCCCGATCATGCCCTCCACGACCTCACGCTCGGACGCCCGCTGTTCGCCACACGTCCAGATATCGTCGTCACTCGGGCCGGGCGTGCCGTGATGATTCTCGACACGAAGTGGAAGCGCCTGACCAGCTCGACCGAGGACCCGCGTCGCGGTGTCGGGCAGGCAGATGTCTACCAAATGATGGCCTATGCGCAGGTCTACGGCTGCCGTGAGCTCATGCTGGTCTACCCCCACCACGCGGGCCTGCCCCAGCCGGCCGGGAGCCTGACCGCCCACGCCATCGCGAACTTGGATGGAAGTTGCCTGCAGGTCGTGACCCTCGATCTCACCGCGCCGGCGACCGTGCGCGACCAGTTATGCACCATCATCGGTCCCCTTGACCAAGCGATCGCAAGCTGAAGGACCGAGAGCGACTGGCACAGGCGTCCCCATCGACAGGCCCCGCACCGTGCGCAGGCCCAGGTGCACGGCCAGCCACCGCCCCCCTGCCGGCTCCAGCGTGCAATCCCACTGGGAGGCGTTCACGCAGAACGGGTGCTCGATCACTCCGTGCTCGCGCCCGTCGCGCACCAGCTGCGCCGGGGCGTAGAAGCCCCTCGGCTGCGCGTTCAGGATCGCGCAGCAGAACACGTCTGGGTCGTCGCACTTCATGCCGCGATCATGGCATCGCCCACGGGCTGGGCGAACGCCTCGAGGTACTGCGCGGCCCGCGAGGCGAGCGAGGCGGCGGTAGCCAGCGCGCGGGGCTCGTCGCGCACGAGCGGCAGCCAGCCGGCCATGTAGGCGGCGTGGTTCGGGTGTGGCTCGGGGGCGAGGCCGAGCCCGGCGAGGACGAAGGCGGCGCCGAGTTCGGCCACCAGCTCCTCGGCGGCGTAGGCGCGGGTGGCGAAGCGGGTGGTGAGCCGGCGGTCGAGGCGGTGGGGCGCCCCGGTCCAGTGCACGAGTTCGTGGGCGAGCGTGCCGCAGTAGCCCGCGGCCGAGCGGAAGGCCGCGCGCTCCGGCAGGCGGATCTCGTCGCGGGCGGGGAGGTAGCAGGCAGAGACACCCGTGCGGATCACCGCGCCGGTGGCGGCGACGAACCGATCGAAGGCCGGGATGGGGTCGATCGGTATGACGGGGAGCGTGGGCGACTCGTGGGTACTGTCGACTTGGGCGGCGTTGAACACGGTGGAGGCGCGCGCAACGAAGCGGGGCGCGTCCGCCTCTTCTGTGCTCGTCTCTCCCGCGGCCTCGGGGGGCAGGTCGCGGTAGAACAGCACCGCCGTGCCCTGCTCGCCGCGTCGGACCTGCGCACCCTGCTCTGACCACTGCCGATAGGTCGCCCAGCGCGGGTCGGCGTAGCCACGCTCCTGGCCGGCACACCACAGAGCCAGCGTGTTGATTCCACGGTAGGCTCGCCGGGTGACGGCGTTGCGGGGTAGGCCGCCCGCGGCGCGGTGCCAGGGGCAGACCCAGGTGGTGGGGTCAGCGCTCTCGAGCTGGCGCAGAATGGCGGCGGTTACGCGTGCGTGGGGATCGGCCATGGGTCCTCGTTGGCGGCGCGCCGATGCGGGGGCACGGCGGCGGACGAGGGAGGTTCACGGACGGGTCAGGGTTGTTGCTCTCGGGACGCACATACCTGGAGTGATAGACGAGGGCGGGTGATCGGACCGGCATGTCCACTTACCGGTGCTTCAGCGCAGGACGTCGAACGACCGGGTTTGGCCGAAAGCCGAAGGTTCGGTTTCCGACAAAGGAACATCGCCCGGACGTGATGCGGTCACCGCCCGGATATGTGCCACGACGGCTGTCGGCGGCCGCGACGCGATCGTGCCTCCAACTGTCGGGCTCATCACCGCGCGGCATCGGATGGCGCGACTGCTGGCAGGCCGCAATCCGCGGCCGGCCCAGATAGCTGGTCGGCGGTCGCGATGAACCGGTCGCGCCAAGCCAACGGTGCCAGCCAGCGCTCGGGAATAGCGGAAGCCCCATACAGCGCCCCGGCGAGCTGACCGGTGACGGCACCGACCGTGTCCGCGTCGTCAGCGAGGTTGACCGCCAGCACGAGAGCGTCCTCGAACGTGTCCGTCGTGCCCACCGCCCACAAAGCCGCCTCGAGCGTGTGCACCACGTAGCCCGACGAGCGGATCTCATCGCGCGCCTTGCCCCGCCATTCACCCCGGGCGAGCGCGTCGATCGCCGCATCGCCATCGCGCGCCATCGGCGTCAGGTCGTCGTCCGCCCCGCTCGACCAAAGCCGCGGGCGCAGGCCCTCCGTGTCGACGCCGATCCAGGGCCGCGGGCGCAGCACGTCTGCTTCGCCTTGGATCGCTCCGCGCAGCAGCTGCACGAAGTAGTCACAGGCCTCGACCGCCTGCGGTGCGCCATGCGTCGTGCGGCTCTGCGCCTCCGCAATCCGCTCGGCCTCACCCGGGTCGTCGAGGGTGACGAGCGCCACGGGAGCGAGCCGCATCAGCGAGCCGTTGCCCGCCGTGTCCGGGGCGGTCGAGCCGGCGAATGGATCGTGCGTGCGCTCGTAGCGCGCCAGCGCCTGGCGCGTGGTGATGCCGATATCGAAACAGGCCCCCGTGCACGAGTACGCCCCGCGTCGATACCAGCCGACGAAGCGGTCCAGCAGGTCGCGCGGGTCGAAGGCAGGGTGAGCGATGAGGCTCTCGGCCAGTGCCAGCGCCATGCTCGTGTCGTCCGTCCATTGCCCCGGGGCGAGATCGAACGGGCCGCCGCCGGTCATCTCGGTGTGGCGGGGCTGGGTGTCGCGGCGCGTGAACTCGAGCGTGGTGCCCAGCGCGTCACCGACAGCGAGGCCGAGGAGCGCCCCGCGAGCGCGGTCGCGGATGGGGTCCGAAAGGGGCGGGGGGAGCGTCGCGGAAGAAGGCGTGGTGGGGTGTGGCAGGGCCGTACTCCTGAAATCCGGATGGGGGACAGGCGGCGTGATGGCCGCGGTCGATGAAAGATCGG
This sequence comes from Methylobacterium segetis, assembly GCF_004348265.1. Classification (GTDB taxonomy): domain Bacteria; phylum Pseudomonadota; class Alphaproteobacteria; order Rhizobiales; family Beijerinckiaceae; genus Methylobacterium; species Methylobacterium segetis. The sequence goes on along the minus strand of NZ_SMNT01000001.1, from coordinate 61,678 downwards.
AGACGTCTACTGCGCGGCGACGGCCTCGAGATAGATCTGGTCCCGCGCCGGCGAGGTATAGCTCAGGCCGTAGCCGTACAGGCGCACGCCGCGGGAGGTGTAGAGCCGCGCCGAGCAGGAGCGCGTAGCCTCGGCGTTCTCGCGCATCCCCCGCACGGTGGCTGCAAACTGCTCCGGGGGCGTGCCTTGAGCCGGGCGCAGTTCGTCGATGCTCCGGCGGACGGTCTCGGTGTGGTCGGTCATCTCGGTGATGGCCTGGACGCGGATCGGCCCGGTCAGCGCGGTGGCCTGATCCTCGATCGCCTGCCGGAGAAGCCGCTGGGCTAGGGCGGAGTCGCAGGCGGGCAGTTGGCCCAGCACGACGCCCGGTTCGGCGGCGGAGGGGGCCGACGCGGGACCGCCGTCGGCGCGGTGCCACAGGCGGTAGCCCCCGAGCAGGATGAGAGCGGCGAGACTGCCGATCGCGGCGGACCGCCGGGTGCGTGCACCGTCGGGCGCGGCGGCGTTGGCCCTGTAGCGGGCCTTAAGCCGCGTGATGAGGCCGGGCGGCGGGATCTCGGATGGTGTTTCGGGCTCGGTGGGGCGCATCGGGCTCTCCGGGGGTTGGCGCACCTGCCGCGCCGGTCCGGGAGATTCAAAGGAGGCCCCGAGAACTTGCGGCTTCAAGGTGTCGCAGGGGGCGCGGTCGGAGCGTTCCCGCTCGCATCCGTCTCGTCCACCCCCGTGCTGGCCGTCCCGTCGTCGTTGGGGCTCGCGTCGGCCGCCGGCAGCGCGGTGATGGTGAGCGCCACGAACCGCCCGGGCGGGCCGCCCTTGTCGATGATCGCGGTCGCGCGTAGCCGCATGCCGTCGGAGCGCGTGGCGGTGATCGTGTAGGACGTGAGGAACTCGCCGTCGCTCAGGCCGACGGAAGGGGTGATCGTCCAGGCCGGAATTGCTGGCTGTTTTCGGGAACGACTCTACTGCAATGCGCCATGAGCGGACATCAACTCGATACCCGGAACCGGACATTCAGCTTCGCGCCCACCCCGGTCTTAAAACCGCATCCTCACAATGCCTGAAAGCAGACATACGAGCTTGCTATCGATTGTTCAGCAACAGCAACGCTCCGAGTAGCGCTGCAGAGGTGTAAGGCCTCCCGACATCCACAACCATCGACGACCGTTGCGACTCTGTGTGGACATGCATCGATGTGCTATGGAGTGCGAGGAGGATGACACATCAGGATGCGGTCCATCGGTCAGCACCTCGTCGAAGCGTGGCCGCGCCTGTTCCGCTACGCGCTGACGCTGACGCGGGAGCCCGACGCCGCGCGCGACCTGATGCAGCAGAGCGCCCTCAAGGCGCTCTCGACGGGGACGACGCCGAGCGAACCGCGGGCGGCCCGCGCCTACCTGTTCCGGATCGTGCGCCACGCCTGGATCGACCGGCTCCGCCGGAACCGGACCCGCCGCGAGGACGATCTCGTGGATTGGCCCGACGAAGGGTTCGACGATCGCCTGATCGAGGCCATCGCCGTGCGCCAGGCTTTCGCCGCCCTCGATGCACCCTGCCGAAAGGTCGTGAGCTGCGTGGACGTCGAAGGCCTGAGCTACCGGGAGACCGCCGAACGGCTCGGCATTCCCGTCGGCACGGTCATGAGCCGTCTGCACAGGGCGAGGCGGATCATGCTGCAACGGATCGCCGGGCCGTCCGATGGGAGCGAGGGGCCGTGATGCTCTGGGAGACCCTCAATGCCTACGTCGATGGGGAACTCGATGCGCAGGACCGGCGCACGGTCGCGGAGACGCTGGCCCGCGATCCGGTCCTGGCCGCGCGGGTCGCGACCCTGACTCGGCTAAAACAGGGGGTGAAACGGGAGGTGAAGGCTGCGGCCGTGCCGCCCCGGCGCGCACCGATCGCCCGCGCCTCCCTCGGATGGGCGTGTGCCGCGGCCCTGGTCGTCCTCGTCGGCACCGGCTGGCTGGCCCTGTCGTCTCGCGCGCCAACCGACCCCGCGCGCGCGGCCTTCACGGCCTGGAGTTCGGCGGGCTCGCCCTCGAACGACGTGCGGCTCGCGGGCGGCCTGAATGGCTTCCCCCTCGATCTTGGGGCGGCCGGCTTCCGCTTGGTCTATGTGTCCGAGGGTAACAGTTCGGTCGGTCGCCTCGCCGGTTACGAGGGGCGTCACGGCTGCCGGCTGGCCGTCTGGAGCGGACCGTCGCGTGCGCAGGCCGGCCTTGAGATCGCGCAAGGGAGCGGCGGCCTGCGTGTGGCACGCTGGGACAGCGGGCGCCGCCGCTTCGTCCTCCTGTCCGAGACGGTGCCGGCCGAGCGGTTCGCGCTGCTGGCCGAGGCGGCCGCGCTGCTCACCGAACCGAACGAGACGGACCGATTGCGGCTCGCCCTGGACCGGGCCACCGGACTCTCGGAACGCCCCTGCACCGGCTGACCGGCGCGGGCCGCAGATTTATTTCGACCCGCCGCGAATAGACCGGGGGCGACGTGCGTCTTCTCCTCCGGCACGTCGCGGGCTCCTTGGCATGAGCCACGCGCGGATCGGGGAGGAATCGGATGCTCGACAGACGCGATCTCATCAGGCGGGCGGGCCTCACCGCCCTGGCGAGCCTCGGCGGCGGCAGCTTCGCGTCCTTGCGGGCGCTCGCGGGCGACACCGCCACGCTGCCCTTCGGCAACGGCGAACGGCCCCTGGTGGCCTATCCGGGCAAACGCCCGCTGCTCCAGATGACCGCGCGGCCGCCGCAACTGGAGACCCCGTTCTCGGTGTTCGACGAGGGCGCCATCACGCCTAACGACGCGTTCTTCGTCCGCTACCACCTCGCCGACATCCCGACCGAGATCGATCCCGAGACCTACCGGGTCGCGATCAAGGGCCATGTCGAGCGGGAGGTCTCGCTCTCGCTCGCCGACCTGAAGGCGATGCCGACGACCGAGATCGTCGCGGTCAACCAGTGCTCGGGCAATTCTCGCGGCTTCTTCGAGCCGCGCATGGCCGGCGGGCAGCTCGCCAACGGTGCCATGGGCTGCGCCCGCTGGACCGGCGTGCCACTGAAGGCCGTGCTCGACAAGGCCGGGGTGAAGGCGGGCGCCGTGGAGGTCGCCTTCACCGGGCTCGACGGCCCGGTGATCCCGGAGACGCCGGACTTCGCGAAGTCGCTCAAGCTCGACCACGCCCGCGACGGACAGGTGATGCTCGCCTGGGGCATGAACGGGCAGGATCTGCCTTGGCTCAACGGCTATCCGGTCCGCCTCGTCGTGCCGGGCTTCTACGGCACCTACTGGGTCAAACACCTGGAGAGCATCAGCGTGCTCGACAAACCCTTCGAAGGCTTCTGGATGCAGAAGGCCTACCGCATCCCCGACAACGACTGCGCCTGCACCGAGCCCGGCAAGACCGCGGACAAAACCGTGCCGATCAACCGCTTCACGGTGCGCTCCTTCCTGACCAACCTGACCGACGGGGCGGAGGTGAAGGCCGGGCGCACCCCCTTGCGCGGCATCGCCTTCGACGGCGGCTCCGGGATCAGGTCGGTGGCGGTCTCGACCGACGACGGCAAGACCTGGACGGAGGCACGGCTCGGGCAGGATCTCGGCTCCTACGCCTTCCGGCCCTGGACCCTCGACGCGGAGCTGTCGCCGGGGGCACACGCGATCCGGGTGCGGGCAATCGCCAACGACGGGGCGAGCCAGCCGATTGAGCCGCGCTGGAACCCGGCCGGGTACCTGCGCAACGTGGTCGAGACCACCCGCGTGCGCGCGGCCTGAGGAAGTGATTACGATGACCCGCATCACTCTCGCCCTGGCGGCGGCCCTCGCCCTCGCGACCGGCGCGGCGCTTGCCGCCCCGAAATCCTACGCGGTGCCAGAGCCGACCGCGGAGCTGCGGGCGCCGAAGGCCGGCACGCACGCGGAGGGCTTCGAGGCGGCCCAAGCGAACTGCCTCGTCTGCCATTCGGTGGACTACATCGCGATGCAGCCGCCCGGCAAAGGCGCGGCGTTCTGGGAGTCCGAGGTGACCAAGATGGTCAAGGTCTACCACGCGCCGATCGACGAGGCGCAGGCCAAGGCCATCTCCGCCTACCTCGCCGACACCTACTGATACCAAGCGGCACGGAACAGAACCGATGGTCTTGTTCCGTGCGACCGGCGGACGACCGCCGCCGCGCAGTCGCGCGGGTAATCGGCGACGAGCCATTGTCATCACCGATTGGTATGAGGCGCGGCTTGCAACAGGGGTGCGGTCCGACGGCCGCCCCCTCCTCTCGTCAGCGCGGCGCCTGCGTCTGGACCGGCGCGCCGGTCTCGCCGGGCTTGCCCTCGACGATGACGAGGCTGCGTCGCGCGGTCTCGTTCGCGTTCTGCGTCACCTGCCGGATCGGGCCGACGGCGTTGACGATGGCCGCGCCCGCCGGGTTCGTCATGAAGGCGGCGAGCGGCTCCAGCGGCCCGGCGCCCTTCGGATCGGCCGACAGGGCCAGCACGTAGGGCTTCTTCGGCGTGAGGCCCGTCACCGCCGCCTGCAGGGTCTGCAGCACGCCCTGGTCGAACAGCGTGACCTGTGTGGCCGCCTTGCCGTCCGGCCCGGCCAGCGTCAGCGTGCTCGACTGGCCCGCCGCGCCCAGCGGCTGAAGGTTCGGCGCGCCGGCCCCCTCCGGCACCGCCTCAGGGACGTAGGCCACGCCCTGCGGCCCCTGGCCGATCGGGATCGTGGCGATCACCGCGTTGCTGCCGGTGTCGATCACCGCGACCGCATCGGCATTCTCCAGGCCGACATAGATCCGCGAACCGTCGCCCGAGGGCCAGAGGCCGTGGGGGAGCACGCCGGTGGGAACGGTCGCAACCTGTGAGAAGTCGTCGGTGCGGAACACCTTCACCTGGTTCAGGCCGCCGACCGTCACGTAGGCGAACTGCCCGGCCTTCGTACGCGCGATGTTGACGTGGTTGGTGATCGGTCCCGTCTCGATGGTCTTGAGCGCCTTGAACGGCGGCGTGGCCTCGAACACCTGGACGCGGCCGACGTCCTTGAGGGTGAACCACACTTGCGTTCCGTCGGGCGTCGCCGCGATGTCGGGGCAGAACGGGCTCTCCTGCTTGATCCGCCCGACGATCTCGCGGCTCCTCACGTCGATGGCTACCGTCTCGGGGCTGAAGCTGGAGCAGACGTAGCCGTAACGCCCGTCGGGCGAGAAGATCGTCATGCCGGGCCCGTTCGGCACCGTGATCCGGCCCGTCTCCTTGCCGGTCCCCGCGTCGAGGATCGCGACGTAGTCCTCGCCGCGCACGCTGACCCAGACCTCGCGCCCATCCGGCGTGAAGAACGCCTCGTGCGGCGAGCGGCCGACATAGGTTGTGCGGCGCACCGTGTTGGTGGCGGTGTCGATGAAGCTGACCGAGTTCGAGCCGATCGAGACGGCGAGCAGGGTCTTGCGGTCGGGCGAGAAGCCCATGCCGTGGACCAGGAGCTGGCCGCGATAGAGCGGGCTCAGGTTCGCGGGCGTCGTGTCGCCGAGACGGATCACGCCGAGGAGCGTGTTGGCGGCCGGGTCGATCACCGAGACCGTGTTGGAGAATTGGTCCGAGGTGTAGAACCGGTCGCGGGGGCCGACCGGCACGTCCGGCGCCGAGGCGGGCCCCGGCGCCTGGCCCGCAAGCGCGGTCCCGCCGAGGAGGGCGAGCAGCAGGGTCGCCGGAATGAGGTGTCGCATCATGAAGGTCTCTTCGCGCTGATGGTCGGAACGGTGGGCGGCGATCCGCTCAGTGATGGTGGCGGGCCGGCGGCTGTGTCGGTGGGGTCTGCGCGACCGGTCGCTCGGCGAGGGCGCGGCGCATGACCTCGATCTCCTGCGTCTGCTCGACAATGATGCCCTGCGCGAGCCGGCGCAGGACCGGGTCGCGACCGTAGGCCAGTTCGGCCTTCGCCATCTCGATCGCGCCCTGATGGTGCGGGATCATCATGGCGGCGAAGTCCCGGTCGGGGTCGCCAGACGGTGCCACCGCCATGTCCGCGTGCATCCGCGCCATCGATTGGGCCATCATCGCGTCGAAGCCGCTGGGGGCGGTCTCCGCATGCCCGGCGCGCATCATCATGCCGCCGCCCAGGACGCCCCCGGCCATGAGCAGGGTAATGAGGATCGCCGTCGGTGCTCCGCGCATGGTCTCTCCCGCAGTGTCGAGGTCACGCGGGGAGAGATGCCGGCCGGGCTATGATATTCCCCACCGCTCCCGGCAAGCAGATCACTGATGTGTGATCTGCTTGCCAGGGCCAGGCTTGGAATGGTTCGGCTACTTCCGGCACCTCTCGTCCGAACGGCGGCGCGAGCATCGCTGGCGCCGCGATCCGGAGACCGCCCTTGGACGACCTCGCCGTTCTGATCGAACCACAGATACCGGCCTTGCGGCGCTACGCGACCGCGCTGCTGCGGCAGCGCGAGGCAGCTGACGACCTCGTTCAGGACACGCTGGAACGGGCGATCCGCGCTTGGCCGCAGCGTCGCGAGGGCGATCTGCGGGCGTGGCTGTTCGCGATTTTGCGCAACCGCTACCTCGAAGGCGTACGCCGCCGCCGGGGCATTGAGGTCGGCCCGGAGGCGCTGGTGGAGATCGCGGATGCCGGGGTCGATCCCGAGGCGGCTTTGGGTGTGCGGGACGTGCTCGACGGGATCGCCGCGCTTCCCGAGGAACAGCGATCCGTCCTGCTCCTCGTCGCGGTCGAGGATATGTCCTACGCCGAGGTCGCCGCCGTGCTTGCGGTCCCCGTCGGCACGGTGATGTCGCGCCTTAGCCGGGCACGTGGCCGGATGCGCGCCTTCCTCGACCGGGCCCCCACGATCGTCACCGGGCATCTGCGGAGGGTGAAATGACCGCGTCCGACCCGCGTCCCGTCGGCGAGGACGACCTGCACGCCTTCGTGGACGGACGGCTCGATCCGGGCCGCCGCGCCCGCGTCGAGGCGTGGCTCGCCGCGCATCCGGAGGCAGCCGCCCGGGTCGCCGCCGACCGGGAGGTGCGGGAACGCCTGCGGGCGCGCCTCGCGCCCGTGGCGGACGAGCCGATCCCCGCCCGCCTGCGCATCGCGAACCTCGCGGCTCCGCGCCGGAGGCGCATCCCGCGTTGGTGGCCGAACGCCGCGGCAGCGGCGCTCCTGCTCGCCCTCGGCGGCGCGGCCGGGTGGGTTGGGCGCGGCGGCGTGTCGGGCCCGGGCGCACCCGCCGAACCGATGACGCAGGCGGCCGTCTCCGCCTTCCGCACCTACGTGGTCGAGGCCGCCCATCCGGTCGAGGTCCGCGCCGACGGCTCGACCGACCTCGTGCGATGGCTCACCGCGCGCCTGGGCCGGCCCGTCACCGTGCCGGACCTGCGGGAGCAGGGATTCCGGCTCATGGGCGGGCGCCTGCTCCCCGCCGGAGACGAGCCGGCGGCGATGCTGATGTACGACGACGACCGGGGCACCCGCCTGACCCTCTACAGCCGGGCCGGGCCGACCGGCGGGCGCGGCGTGTTCCGCTACGCCCGCGCCGACGACGTGGCCGCCTTCTCGTGGATCGATGCCGGGATGTCCTACGTGGTGACGGCCCGCACGGACGAGGCGCGGCTGCTCCGGGTCGCCGAGGCGGTCGATGCGCAGGTCTCGGGCAAGCGCGAAGGCGCGCGGTGATGCTCGTATCCGAACCCTGCCGGACCACGCCGGCCAAGGCCCCCGCCGAGCCCGAGACGCCATGACCCTCGACCAGTTGCGCATCTTCGTGGCGGTCGCCGAGCGCCAGCACGTCACGCGGGCGGCCGAGGCGCTCAACCTCGTCCAGTCGGCGGTCAGCGCCGCCATCAGCGCCCTGGAGAGCCGGCACGCCGTCAAGTTGTTCCACCGGGTCGGCCGGGGCATCGAACTGACCGAAGCGGGCGGCGTCTTTCTCGGCGAGGCTCGCGCGGTGCTCGCCCGCGCCCAGGCGGCCGAACAGGTGCTCGCCGACCTCAGCGGCTTGCGGCGCGGCACGCTGTCCATCCAGGCGAGCCAGACCATCGCCAGCCACTGGCTCCCCCGGCACCTCGTCGCCTTTCGGGCGGCCTATCCCGACATCGTCCTGCGGCTCGGCATCGGCAACACCGCCGAGGCCGCCGAGGCGGTCCGGGCCGGGACGGCGGAACTTGCCTTCGTGGAGGGCCCGATCGAGGACGGCAGCCTCACGAGCACTCCGGTCGCCGAGGACCGGCTGATCCTCGTCATCGCGCCCGATCACCCGTTGGCCGCACGCGCGCGGTCGGGACGACCCGACCTCGCTTCAGTCTCCTGGGTGCTGCGCGAACCCGGATCGGGCACGCGCTCCGCCTTCGAGGCGGCAATCGTCGCGCTGGGCATCGCACCGGACGCACTCACGGTTGCCCTCGAACTGCCGTCGAACGAGGCTGTCCTCGCCGCCGTCGTGGCGGGGGCCGGGGCGAGCGTTCTATCCGAAGCGGTGGTCGGACCCTCGCTGCGAACCGGAGCGCTCGTCGCCGTGCCCTTCGTTCTGCCGACGCGAACCTTCCGGGTCCTGCGCCATAAGGAGCGCTACCGCAGTCGCGCCGCCGACGCGTTGCTCGACCTGATCCGTGCCGCCCCCTGACGGGGGCCGGCCCCTCAGGCGACCTCGACCCGCACACGGTGCCAGGAGGCGCTGAGGTAGCCCTTGAAGTTCCACGTCTCGTCCGGCCGCGCCGGCTGGGTCTGCCCGGCGCTGTCCCAGGCGCGCACCACGAGGTCGCGCTCGCCGGACGGAAGGTCCAGCACGATCTCCCAGAACGTCCAGGCGAAGGGAGCGCCGGCCTCGTGTTCCAGCGTAGCTTGATGCCAGGACCGACCGCCATCGCCCGAGACATCGACGCGCACGATCGCCCGATCTCCCGCGATGGCGTACCCGCGGATGGTGGTCTCGCCCGCCTTGAGCCGGGCTCCGCGCGCGGGCTCGCAGATCGCGGCGTTGAGCGGCATCGTTTCGATGGTGTGGCCTTTCGCGGGATTGGCGGTCTCGGCCGTCACGTCCGGCGGGAACAGCTTGTAGTCGTCGGCTTGCATCGGGTTGGTCGAGGGATGGTCCTGCACCGTGATGCGCTTCAGCCATTTCGGGCTGCGCACGCCCGCGAAGCCCGGCACGACGGCCCGCACGGGGAAGCCGTGCTCGGGCAACAGCGATGCCCCGTTCATCGCGAAGGCCAGCAGTGTCTCGCCGGCGACCGCCTTGGCGAGCGGGATCGAGACGCCGTAGGGCCGTCCCTCCACCACATCTTGGCTCTCGAAGGCCACATGGAGGTCCGAGTGGAGGTTCGCTCCTGGCGCTACGCCCGCCGCACGCAGGACGTCGCCGAGGCGGACGCCGGTCCAGTCCGCCGTCCCGATGGCGCCGCCGTCCCAAGGATCGCCCGAGACCGGGGCCACCGCCCGCATATCGGCGCGGCGGTTGCCGGCGCACTGCATCGTGGCCGTGACGGTCGCCTCGGGAAAACGCGCGCGCAGATCCGCCAGCGACAGATCGAGGGGACCGACATGCGCGCCATCGACGGACAGGCGCCATGCGGCGGCGTCGATCTCCGGCAGGTCGCCGTGGGAGCGGACGTAGAAGTCTTCCGCAGGGGTCCGGTAACGGGCCCGCAGGCGGGTCAGCGGTGGCTCGGCATTGTAGGGGCGCTCCCCATGAACGATCAGGCGCGCCATACGCTCGGTCAAGCTCGACATGGGTGTCTCTATCGCAGAAGGTCGGACTCCAACGCGCTCGTACGCGCCGGGTGGCAGGCCTATTTCAGGCGATGCCGAGCAGCCAGATAAGCCCGAGGCTCACGGCCGTCAGAGCGGCGAGCGAAGCGACCACCGCCAGGGTGACGCGCGGTCCCGCCTTGGCGACGCTGCGCACGTCGACGCCGAGGCCGAGGGCCGCCATCGACACGATGGTCAGCGCGTTCGCCGTCGTGGCCATGGGGTGCAAAGCCGCTTCGGGAACGAGTTCCGCGGAGCGAAGACCCGTCAAGGCCAGGAAGGCGAGGATGAACCACGGCACCAGCCGGTGCAGCGGCATCCGGCCCGAGGCGGGGCGCTCGCCGGCCGTGCGGTGCGGTACGGTCACGCCCGTCCCCGCGCGCAGCCAGCTAATCCCGAGCGAGAGAGCCAGGACCACTGGCCCAAGCATCAGCACGCGGACCAGCTTGACCAGGGTGCCGACTTGGACGCTGAGGGCGGCCACCGGGGCGGTTGCGGCGAGAACCTGCGGCACGGCGTAGACCGTGAGCCCCGCGAGCACACCGTACTGCATCGGTGAGAGTCCGAGCAGCGGCACGAGCAGCGGCAACCCGAGAACGACGAGAACGCCGAGCACGGCGGTGAAAGCGATGGACGAGGCGACGTCCTCGCCGTCCGCGTCGATCACCGGGGCCGCCGCCGCGATCGCCGAGTTTCCACAGATCGAGTTGCCGCAGGCGACGAGGATGGCCAGGCGCGGGGTCAACCCGAGAACTCGGCCGATGCCGTAGCTCGCCGCAATGGCGAGGGCCACCACCACCGCGATGCCGACGAGGAGCCCCGGCCCGGCCGCGAGCAGCGTCCCGAGGCTGAGCGAGGCGCCGAGCAGGACGACGGCGATTTCCAGGACGGTCTTGGCGCCGAACGCGATACCGCGAGCGAAGCGCCGACCAGGGTTCCAGGCCGTGCGGACGGCCGTGCCCAGCACGATGGCGAGGACCAGAGCCTCCAGCCACGCACGGCCGAAGATATGCTTCTCGACCATCTCCAGCCCGAGGGCGGCGCCCGTCACCGCGAGGCAAAGGCTCAGGCCGGGCAGGATGGAAGACAGGGCAAGCGCGCGTGATCGGAGAAAGGCTGCTGCGGGCATGGTGCGTGCACCTCGTGGACTGGATCTGCCACGACCATGACCGCATCCATTCGTTCGCTCCAACGGAACGTATCGATCATTTTGATCACGTGATGCGATGATTTAGCTGGGGACGACGAACGTCGTGCTTTGGCTCGAAGCCAGTCTTGTCGATTGGGCAACCCGAGTTTGCGGCTTCGCTGATATCAGGGAACGTTGTAGATTCCCGCTGACTGGGTTTCTGGAGACAGAAACCGTTGAGGTCAGAGGCGGGCCGTCAGGTTGGTGAACGGGCGGATCAATCGGATGCCTGAGTGACGGCACGGTCGATGTTCACCCTCTCCGCCCAGTCCTTGGCCTCGGACTGACCTTGGAGGTCAATGAGACGAGCGCCGCTGACATCGACGTTCTTGAAGTCCGCGCCCGTGACCGTAGCACCGGTCAAATTGGCCCCGGACAAGTCCGAGCCCATCAGCACCACGCCAGTGAGATCGGCATCCTTGAGATTCGCATACTCCAGGCGTGACCGGCCGAGGTTGGCTCCCTTGAGGTTCGCGCCCGACAGGTTCACCGAGGTGAACACCGCCCGCATCAGACCCATAGACTGATTCTTGATGTTGGCTCCGCCCTTGAGATCGACCAGCGTGGCGCCGCTCATGTTGGCGCCCTTGAAATCGCCGATGGGCATGGACCGGCTGAGGTCGGCCCCGCTGAGGTTGGCCTCCCGCGCAGTGATGCCGAACATTTTCGCGTCCGTGAGCTTGGCCCCGGAAAGGTCTGCCTTCAGGAGCCATGCCTGTTCGAGGTTTGCGCCGCTGAGGTCGGTGCCGCGTAGATTGGCCTTGTTGAGCCGAGCCGTGCGCAGGTTCGCGCCCCGGAGGTTGAGCCCCGACAGGTCGAGGCCCGACAGTGCTTTGTCCGACAGATCGAGGGGCTGGCCGTTCGCCTTGCCAATCATGGCCTCGACATCGGCCCGGCTCATCTGGGCTTGGGTCATCGATGGTGAGGTCATGTCCGCCCCAAGCAGCAAATCCTGCTCGGCGGCGGCGGGACCAGCGGCCAACGTGGCAAGTACGAGACTAAGGGTTAAGGCGCGCATCCGTTTTCTCCCAACGGAGTGCCGGGGGGGATCGCCGCCTGACACTCATCTCGTCTTTTGTTGTGAGGAGATGCTAAGACAGGGCGCCGGGCTGGTCGGTGACCCAGGTCACCAAACCCATGCCCTGCGGGAAGGAAACGCAAGATCGGCCGGGCATACTGCGCAGCGAGCCGACATGAGGTTATGCCAGATGCCGGACAGCCACCGGATTGAGCGCTGGGTCGAGCGCTTCCCCGTCGTGCAAGCGCTGAGCGCTGCTCACCTTCAGATTGCCCGCGGCACAGTGCAGTTTCCAGTGCTCGAGGCGGGTGCGACCGCCTACGAGTTGGAAGGCGAATGCGTCAACTACCTGATGTGCATCGAGGGCCGCACCCGTGTGTTCCGCATGTCGGAATCCGGGCGCGAGATGCTGATCTACAAAGTGACAGGCGGCGGCACTTGTGTGCTAACCACACAATGTCTGCTCTCCGGCGGTAAATTTCCCGCCGAGAGCATTGCCGAGGAGCGCACTGAACTGGCGGCCTTTCCAGTCAGTACATTTCGGCAGCTTATGGCTGAAAGCGAAGAATTCCGCCGCTTCGTACTGGACGACTACACCAAGCTTCTCGCCAGCATGTTCGCACTGGTGGAAGAGGTTGCTTTCGCGCCGCTTGAGCAGCGTCTTGCACGACGACTTATTATCGAGGCTGACCCCGCCGGTATCGTCGCCAAAACACATCAACAGCTTGCCGCTGATGTTGGAAGCGTGCGCGAGGTGGTCAGCCGGGTCCTTGGCGAGTGGGCAGAAAAGGGTTTGGTCGAGCTGCGGCGCGGTCAGGTTCAGCTCGTAGATCGGGCTGCTTTGGCAGGGCAGCGGACGCATTAGGGTTGCGTGCATAGCTGTGTGGGGCTCTATCGCTGCCCCGAACGTGCATCTGGACAGCGTTCTGAGGGGTCATGGTTCCATTTATCGCGACAGTTTCAGAAGGGACATCTTCCGATATTCGATTTATTGAGGAATATCAGGTGATTGTGATGGCTGAGAATCAATTCAACGCTGAAAGATCTATTCAAAAATTTATATCGGCAACCCAGCAAGGCGCGGCGTATGCCTTTCGGTTCGATAAAGCATGGGCAAGTCCCGATTATCTAAAAGCGGCTAAACTCAAGCCGGGCGAGGTTCGGCGTTACAATCCTTAAATCTTCGGTCTTGCTCAATCGTGGGGAAATTAAAATTGGATCAGACGTTTCGGATCGAGCCGCGCCGGATCGAATTTACAACTTACGGCCCCGCAAGAGCGCCGGTCTGGATCGTGACCTTCGCTTTGCACACGGCAAGCGGTTACGAGCATCAATGCACGGTCATCGTACCAGGTCTGGGACATGATGACGTGACCGACATCCACACCAAAGCCCGCGCTGAACTTTTTCGCCTTGGTGGAATGATCGCTGGCAGCGCTAATCCGGTGGATGAGGCTGATACACATGCACCGCATACATCAACACCTCCGAAGTCACGTAGACGCGCACGGCAATAAGACGTTCGAAACTCATGATCTATGGACGGTCCGCTAAGGGTCGGGAGCAACGGTCCAGGCCCGCCGGCGCCAATGTCGGCTTGTGTTGCAGAGAGCCGTCATTCAACATTGGGCTCACTGGCAGCATCGGGTTCCTCATGGCGGGCTCCTCAACCCAGGAGCCTGTCATGTCCGAAGTTGTCACTGTTCCCACCAGCACACGTGTTCCCTGGAACCGCGGCCGTATCGTCGGACCCAAACCGCCGCTGAAGCCGAAGCACATCTGGGCCCTGCGCACGCGCCTCCAACTCGCCAACCGCACGCGAGACCTCGCCCTGTTCAACCTTGCCGTCGACAGCAAGCTGCGCGGGTGTGATCTCGTCGGCCTGCGCGTGAGCGACATCTACCTGGGCGACGCCGTGCGTCTCCGAGCGACCGTCTGCCAGCGCAAGACCGGCAGGCCGGTTCCGTTCGAGATCACCGAACCGACGCGCGAGGCTCTCGCGGCTTGGTTGACTGCGCGCAGGTTGAAAGCCGGCGACTGGCTGTTTCCAAGCCGGAGTCGGCTCGGAGAGCATCTCACGACGCGGCACTACAGTCGGCTGGTCGACCGCTGGGTCGCCTTGATCGGCCTGGACCCTTCGGCGTTCGGTACGCACAGCCTGCGCCGCACGAAGGTCGCGCTGGTCTACAAGCGAACCGGCAATATTCGAGCCTGCCAACTGCTCCTTGGCCATACCAAGCTGGAGAGCACGGTTCGCTACCTCGGCATTGAGGTTGACGACGCGCTGATCCTCTCAGAGCAGACCGAGATATGAACCGGGCGCCGCGGTCGAAATGGCCGCGGCGGGCCAGCAGGATGGTCGCCCCCAGGGTGCCGAATGACCCTTTGCAGAAGTTCAGAAGGTCCGTTTAGGCTACTCGGTATCGCTTTCGCCGACGACTGGGACGGGACGACTTCTGCCAATCCGCTTCCTCGCGGCGGAGGCGTCAGAGCGGAGGTTTGCTCAGTAGCGAGCACTGGCTGCGATACGGTCGCAACCGGATTCCGAAGTGGACAGGCCGACCCCTGCGCACCTGAAAAACTCCCGCTCGCATGGCAGGCATGTTGGGCAAGCGCTGTCAGCAGATGCATGCTAGACAGCTGACCTCCAAGGAGTGCGGGCTTTTCCGTCGTTCAACGACACAATGTGAGGCAGGCCGGTACCGGCGCGACCCCAATGGTCTTCGCGCACGGCTTTGGTTGCGACCAGAACATGTGGCGCTTCGTGGCTCCGGCCTTCGAGGAGCACTATCGCACGATCGTGTTCGACCATATCGGGGCCGGCGGATCAGACTTGGCTGCCTACGAAGCCGACAGGCACGCCTCGCTCGACGGCTATGCCGACGACGTGGTCGCGCTCTGCCGCGGTCTGTCGGTGGTCGGCGGCGTGTTCGTCGGGCACTCTGTCAGCGCGATGATCGGCGTTCTGGCCGCGAAAAAGGCCCCGGAACTGTTCGAGAGCCTCGTCCTGGTCTGCCCCTCGCCGCGCTATCTCGACGATGACGGCTACGTCGGCGGCTTCACCCGCCGGCAGGTCGAGGAGCTGCTCGACTTGCTCGACACGAATTACATGGGGTGGTCCCAGGCGATGGCGCCGTCGATGATGGGAAACGCCGACCGTCCCGAACTCGGTGAGGAACTGACCAACAGCTTCTGCCGCACCGACCCGGACATCGCGAAGCGCTTCGCCCGCACGACCTTCCTTGCAGACAACCGCGCCGATCTCGCGGGCGTGGAGGCCCGCTGCCTCGTCATCCAAAGTTCCGAGGACGTAATCGCACCACTGGAAGTTGGCGCGTACGTGCACCGACACCTGGCCAACAGCGAGCTTGCACTGCTCGACGCGACGGGCCATTGCCCGAACCTGAGCGCGCCCGCGGAGACCATTGCGGCCATCCAGGCCTTCCTTCGAGGACCGAGCCGTGGATGAAACGCCCGCCACCCTTCCGGTGCCGGACGTGGACGACTTGGAGGACCTGTTCGAAAACGCGCCCTGCGGCTACGCCTCCGCTTTGCCGAACGGACGCATCTCGAAGGTCAACCGGACGCTCTCGACCTGGCTGGGTCACCCGGCGAAAGACCTCGTCGGAAGCCGCTTCCTCGATCTCTTGAACATCGCCGGCAAGGTCTATTACGAGACCCATTTCGCGCCGATGCTAAGGATGCAGGGCTACTTCGACGAGGTCGCCCTCGACCTCGTGCGCGCCGACGGCACGACGCTGCCGGTCCTCGTGAACGCTGTCGTGCGCAAGGATGAGGCGGGCGGCGTGCGCTTTATCCGGATCACCGTCTTCAACGCCTCGGACCGCCGACGCTACGAGCGCGAGATGCTGGAGGCGCGCCGCGTCTCGGAGCAGGCCACGGTCGCGCTGCTGGAGCTCAACCTGACCCTCGAAGCCCGGGTCGCCGACCGTGCGCGCGCCCTCGATCGGGCCTGGCGGCTCTCGCCGGATCTCCTTGCCATCGCCGACGCGCAAGGGACGCTGCTGGCGGTGAACGCGGCCTGGACGGACCTGCTCGGCTGGGAGGCTGCCGACCTTGTCGGGCAGGGCTTTGCCGAATTCACCCACCCTGATGACCTGGAGCCGACGCGGGCCGCCCTCGGCCGCATCATGACGACACCGCTCGTCGAACCTTACGAGTACCGCCTTAGGCACATAGACGGGACCTATCGCCTGTTCGCCTGGACCGGCGCGTTCGAGGACGGCCAGATCTACGCGACGGGCCGGCATACGACGGTCGAGCATGAGCAGGCCGCCGCGCTAGTCCAGGCGGAGGAGGCGTTGCGCCAATCGCAGAAGTTGGAGGCGGTCGGGCAATTGACCGGCGGCGTGGCGCACGACTTCAACAACCTGCTGACAATCATCCGCTCGTCGGTCGACTTCCTGCGCCGGCCGGACCTACCCGAGGACCGCCGCACTCGCTACATGGACGCGGTCTCCGACACGGTCGACAGGGCGGCGAAGCTCACCGGCCAACTCCTCGCCTTCGCGCGGCGGCAGGCCCTGAAGCCGGAGATGTTCGAGGTCGGCGAACGGCTTCGCGGCGTCGCCGACATGCTCGACACGGTCACCGGCGCCCGGATCCGCGTGACGACCGAAATCCCGGACGAACCCTGCTTCGTGATGGCGGACGTGAGCCAGTTCGAGACTGCACTCGTCAACATGGCGGTGAACGCCCGGGACGCCATGAACGGCGAAGGCACATTGACATTGCGCGTGAACCATACGGGCAACCTGCCGCCGATCCGCGGGCATGCCGCTGCACCCGGCCTCTTCGCGTGCGTCTCCCTCACCGACACCGGCAGTGGGATCGCCGCGGATCAGGTCGCCCGCATCTTCGAGCCCTTCTTCACCACGAAGGAGGTCGGCAAGGGGACCGGGCTCGGCCTCAGCCAGGTCTTCGGCTTCACCAAGCAGTCGGGCGGCGACGTCGAGGTCGAGAGCGAGCCCGGTCGCGGCACGACCTTCAGACTCTACCTGCCGAAGATCATTGGTGATGCCTGCGAGCTACCGGCAGTTCTCCGGGACGACAAGAGCTTCCCCAGCGGCGAGGGTCAGTGTGTGCTCATAGTCGAGGACAACGTCGAGGTCGGCCGCTTCGCCACCCAGATCCTAGAGGATATTGGCTACCGGACGACCTGGGCCGCCAACGCCGAGGAGGCGCTGGAAAAGCTCGGTGCCGACGGCGCCGGCTTCGACGTGGTGTTCTCCGACGTGGTCATGCCCGGCATGGGGGGCATCGCGCTGGCCAAGACACTCCAACGCCGGCTGCCGAACCTGCCAATCCTGTTGACGTCGGGCTACAGCCACGTGCTGGCCCAGGACGGGCTGCACGGCTTCGAGCTACTGCACAAGCCGTACTCGGCCGACCAGCTCGGGCGCATTCTCGGCAAGGTGGTGCCACGGTCCCGGAACTGATGAAACGGCCGTGCCGGTTGTTGAAAGAAACGGGTGCAATGCTGCCGGAACGGAGAGGGGCGAACGACCGCTTCCCGACTCAGTCGAGGCCGGGCAAAACGACTGGGTTGGGTCGGATGCGGAAAGTCCGGTTTCGGTCGCCCCGCTCAAGCCCGCTCCCCACCCCATCCAGACCTTGAGCGGTAGCGCCTCGAATGTCCGCAAAGGGTCATTTTGAGGCCTTCACCGGTCCCGCGTCGAACGTCCACTTGCTCGCAACTTGAGCCTGTTAGCGGACGGACGGCAATCGGCCAGCTCCGGCTTCCACAGCGTGGCTGACGAATGGGTAGGCGGGGGGCGGAGCTGCGGCTTGAATTTTCGAGGCCGCAGCCGCACGGATCAGTCGATGTCGTCGATGTCCTCCTCGTTCGAGTCATGTGGGGGATCCTTGGCGAGCTGCTCACGGAACAGTCGCCCGAAGGCATAGAAGGGCATGCCCGCCACCTTCGCGCGGAAGTACTCGACCTCCTCATCGCGCAGCCGGTCCTTGTCGGGGTCGTCAGCGTGCTTGCGCCGGCAGACCCGCAGGTCGAAGGCCGCCCACTTTGACTGGACGGAAAACGCACCCAGCGCGAGCGTCGGGTCTGCGGCGTGGATAATATTCGACAAGGCCTCGTCAATGACGTGCTGGGTGTAGAACGCCACCCAGGTGGCCAGGCGCAGGACGAAGCGGCTGGCGTCCGCGTCGAGGTCGGGGGCGAGGCGAGCGAGGAGCGCCTCGATGGCCGCGGGGGTGGTGGCGCCCTCCTCGACCATCGCCTCGTGCAGGTGGATCGCGGCGGGGAGGAGCACGTCGAGAAACTGGGTGTCGGTGGCGAGCATGGGTGGGGTGTCCGGGCGGCTGCAGGGGGTGGGGGATGTGCGGCAGGCCGGGAGGTAACAGGCGGCCCGCCGCGAGGGGCGTGATTGGAAGAAGCTGCGGGGTCAGTGCGGGCGGTAGGGCGGCGTGTCGTCGTCGGGTGCGTCGGCAAATATCGCCAGCAGAAGCGCATCGATGCACTGCGCCTCCCCGTGCGGCGTACCCCTCAGGCCGTCAGGCAGATACGCCGCCATGGTGCTCGCCAGCGTCCTGGTCCCGTCGGGGTTGGGGACGTCGAAGGCGGGGCGCCACAGGGGTGTGGCGGTCACCATCGCCTGGACCCCCATCCGCTCCAGACCGCGCACGAGGTGCTGGATGTCGGGTTCGCGGAAGGCGGCGCCGTCGCGCGGGATGCCGGCGTGCTCGGGCAGGTTGATCATCACCCGACCGAGCAGGCCGTCGGCATGAAGGGCGCGCAGCACCCGTCCGGTCTCGGTGTTGCGGCTGAAGCGCTTGCCACGCCGAGGTGAAGTCAGACGCACGACGCGGTTCCAGGTGTGGCCGTCCGGCGCCGTGGTCCGGCTCAGGATGGCGAGCGCCCCCGGGGGTTCAGTGATGAAGGCGACGACGAACGGGGTGTCGGCTGAGGGCGGCAGGGGGAGGTCGAGAGCGGTGGCCATGGTAGCGGGCTCCTCGGACCGCATCGGCACCGCGGGGAGCGGCGCGCCCGGATGGGTCGAGGCGATATGGCGGGGTTCCCGGGAGAGGAAGCAGGCCGAAGCGGCCCGAAGCGGGCCTAGGGGTGGAGGGTTGTGCAGACCCCACCGGCGTCGCGCCGGCGTGGGAGTCGGCGCGGCGTAGATGGGTCGGAGGTCAGACGACGCCCAGGCGGCGCAGCCAGGTCGGGTGCCCGTGCGCACAGAAGCCATCGGGCTCGAACGGGAAGCAGCCGTCGGTGGCCTCGGCGCAGGCGTCGATGAGCTGGTGGGCGAGCGTGACGAAGTCCGGCTCCGGGCTAGTCGGCGCGGGGTAGGCGCGGCCGGTTGCGGGGTCGTGGGTGATGTGCGGCACGGGGGCGTCGTCGGGGTCGGCGAGCGTGGGCGCGTCCGCGATGGCGTCCATCTCAGCAGCCCTTGGTAGAGGCAGGCGCGGCCGAACGCGCAGCGGCGGTGGGGCGCGACGAAGCCGGAGTCGCCGGTGACGTGCGCGGCAGGAGCCGCTTCGCCGACGCGGATCCGGATCGGCGGGCGGGTGCCGCACATGTGGGCGTCCCGGCCCCCCTGTGGCGCGGTCGAGCAGCCCGCCGGCGAGATCCGTACGGGGCGACCGGCGCGGCCTTCGGTACGTCCCCGGGCGACGGGGCCGGCAGGAGGAGCGGCGCGGCCGGGCCGTTGGGCGGCGGGGACGAAGGGGTGCCGGGGGCGTCCGGCCCGAGGGCGAGCGCGGCGACCCGGTCGAGGTCGAGGTAGCGGGCGTGGAAGGCGCGTGCCCGATCGGTCGCGCCGGCCGCCGCCAGCGCGGCGAGGACGGCCTCGAGGGTGAGGTGGCTGAAGCCGACGCCGCCCTGGGCGCCGGTGGGGTCGACGAGGTGGGCGCGGTAGGCTTCGGCGGCGGCCGCGACCCGGGGGTTCAGGGCGGGCCCGAGTAGGATGAAGTGGGCGCGGCCGGCGAGCCCGCGGGCGAGGGCGAGGGGGAGGAGAGTGTGCTCGCGGCGGAGCTGCTCGAGACCGGGGCGGTAAAGATCGGGGACGTCGGGGTCGATGAACAGGCCGCTGGCGCGGGTGACCTCACGGTAGCGGTCGCGGGGAGAGGCGGCTGGGCCCTGAAGGTTCTCCACGTACTTGCATTCCAGGCCGATGATCCCGGGCTCGCCGTCCAAGCTGACGAAGTCGATCCGGGCGTCCCAGGCGGTGCCGTCCCCGAGCAGGGCGGGGTCATCGCGCCCGATCGAGGACTCTACCGTGATGCCGGTGATGGCATGCACGGTATCGGGCAGCAGGGCGCGGAACACCGCGGTGGCCAGATCCGGATCGCAGGCGAGCGGCGCGAGAAGGTTGATCAGCAAACCTTGCGAAGACAGCAGGTGACCCTGGATCTTGGGGACGTCCCAGGCTGAGCCCAGCTCCCTCAGAACGAGGGCACGATGAAGGAAGGCGCGGGTGGCGGGCTCGAGGAAAGCGGCCCCGGCGCGGGCGGCGTCGGCGCGCAGGCGGTAGCCAGCCCGGACCCGGCGGGTCTTGCCATCGGCGCCGCGGGTGATGTGGACCCCTGCGGGCAGGCCGTGATCGGCGCGCCAGAGGCTCGCCAGAACTCTGGCCGCGGCGGCGAACCGCGAATCGGTGCTGATGAAGGCGCCGTGGGCCTTACGCAAGGCGTCGGACAGGGCTGGAGCGTGCGGCAGGCGGGCGACGAAGGGATCGGAGGCGGAGGGGTCGCGGAGGGCGATGGGCAGGGTGAGGTCGGCCACGAAGGGGCTCCCGGCTGGCGACCGCGGGCGGTGCGGTCCGGGATGGCTTCACGGCTGCGTGCTGGAACTTGCGCGGGCAGCGCGACGAAGGCGCGGCAGCGTGATTGGGGCGGTGGTCGCGCTTGGTGCTCGTGCCGGGGCTGGCCGGCGACGGCGTCTGGGGGTGCTCTGGGTGGTTCGGGGGTGTCGCGGGGAGTGTGTTGGGGTGGCTCGGCGGGTGTGTCGGCTCGGGTTGTCTCTCGGCTGGGGGTGTCTGTGTGTCCGAGGGTGTCTGCCGGTGGGGTTTTATTGTTGTACCACAATGTCAAGCTCGATGATACGACCTCTATGCCCTCGGGGTGCAGCGTTTTACTGTAAAAAAGACGGACGCCCGCATGGAGACCCTCGTGCGCCTGAACGGGTGCGGCCGCGGCAACGCGGGAGGCATCGCCGCGCCGATCAAGACGGGTGCGGATGGGGCGGGGCGATGGGCTCCTACCGAGCGGTGAGTTGCGTCGCGTCCTGCGCGGTCCTACGCGCCTTGCGCTGGTGGTCGCGCTCGCCGTCCTCGGGCGAACCGGGCGCGGGCAGCTTGAGAACCCGGGCGAAGGCGGCGAGCCCGCGCTCGGCGAGGCACTTACCGCCGTCGCGGTTGATGCGGCCGGTGGTGGGATAGAAGTTGTAGGGGCCAACCTTGATGTGGGCGGGCCCGGGGCGCTCGAAGTAAGCCGGGCTGTTTCGCGCGAGGTAGCGCAGCGCCTCGGTCACGCGGGGGTGGTCGTCGGGCCGGAAGGGGCTGGGGCGGGTTTCACGCATGGATCGATCGTGGCCGTTGGCGTTGCGGGATGCCCGTCGAGGGGGCACTGTCATATGGCGGCACGTGCCCGGTCCCGAGTATCTGCTCATCGCCGTGTGGCATCCGCACGTAGGCCTGCCCCCCGAGGGATTGGGATTGGCTACGATCGCCGGGACCGGCTCGGGACAGGGCTGGCTGAACCGCCGTCCACCCGAGCGAGCACCGCGATGGAGTAGCGGTCGGGCCAGCGACGCCCCGGGACCGTCGGCTGGGGACGAGCGAGCGTTCAGGCGTCGGCGTCCGTCGCAGTCAGGCGCGCGTAGGTCTTGCGCACACCCTCCGCCGTCCAGCGGCGGCCCGTACCCGTCGTGATCCCCCGTTGATTCAAGTCGTCGGCGGCGCGCTGCGTACGACCGCGCGCTTCGGGCAGTCGCCCCATGACCGCGAGCAGTTCCAGCTTCGCACGCTCGCGCATGGCCGGACCTTCGGAGGCGTGTCGCTTCTGCCATCGGCGAAAGTGCCGGATCGGGTCGAAGAACTGACCGTCAATCATCTCCCGCTCCGGCAGCAACGGTTCGCACTCGACGCCGCGCGCCCTGACGTAGCTGGGTATCTCCTCGTGCGGACGCCAATGGTGAGCCTGCGAGAAATCGACCACCAGCAACGTGGCCTGTTTCGCGATGCAGATCGGTATGATCCTGTCCAATTCTTCGCGAACAGCCTCAGTGCCCCGATCGGAGGCGAACTCCATGAAGGCCCGTTCGGCGATGAGGTGGCCCTTCTCGTCGCGCACATACCGGCGGATCAGCTCGAGTTGGTATCGGATGGTCCGGCTGCGGCGGGCGGCGGCCTCGACGTCAGCGGGCAACTGCCGGAAGCCCCGTCGCGGTACCGGCAGCGTCCAGTAGAACCCCGCATACGCCCGCCCCACGCCGCTCTCCCGCCCCCGTACCGCGATCGCCTGAACCCGGACAATTCCAGCAGTTTTCCGGCGAGCCCCCGCGACTGGCTAGCCCTGGGTCATCGCCTGACGGGCTCCAGCGGGTCGAGCCACGACCGCCCTGTCCAAGGCTTTGCCAGGACGAATTCTACCATGTCGCACGCAAACATGACGAGCGAGGAAGCCTATAGGGTGCTCGGCGTCGCGCCGGGCGCTTCGACGGAGGCGGTCAAGGCCGCCTATCACAAGGAGGCCAAGATCGCTCACCCGGATCTCAACGGCAACGGCAGCGCGGAGGCGTTCCACCGCATCCAGGAGGCCTACGAGACGATCATGCGCCGCCGCGTCCAGCGCCGCCTCGACAAGGCGGACGGCGCGGAGTCGGGTGCGGGGCCCGAGGAGGAAGAGAAGCTGACCGACGCGGCCGTGAAGCTCGTCGCGGTCTTCCTCGAGCGGGAGGGCATCGAGATCCTGTTCGACGGCACGCTGCGGAGCCGGACGGCGCCCAGCGCGGCGCATCGGGCGGACGAGATCGCGGGGTTCCTGGCGGTCGAGGAGATCGATGGCCCCTGGCTGATCGACGAGCTCATGACCGAGGTGCGGGCCAACGGCATCAAGATGCGCAAGACCGATGTCGAGCGCGCCGTGCGCCGGTTGACCCGGGAGGCGCAGAAGGCGCGCCGGCAGGCGATCGTCGAGCCGCTGCTGATGCCGGACGTGGGCGCGACGGACGAGGCGGCGACGGCGTGGTCGCTGCTCGCGGCGACCGTGTTCGAGACCGACGCCACGCTGTGCGTCGGCTGCCTGCAACACTTCGTCTGGCAGGTGAAGCGCAAGCTCCTCGGGCTGCCGATCCGGCACCACCTGATGCCGGTGATCTGGAGCCCGCTCCAGGGCGGGGGCAAGACGACGTTCGTGCGCAAGTTCCTGGCGCCGCTGCGCGAGCTGGCAACCGGCCCGGTCCTGCTGTCGGACTTTACGGACAAGCGCAGCGGCGACATCTATCGCTTTCCGGCGCTGTTCGTGGACGACATGGAGCAGATCGAGGCCAAGCTCATCCCGGTGCTGAAGAGCCTCGTGACGAGCGAGGGGCTGCGGCGGCGCAAGCTCGGCACGTCGATGAGCGAGGGCCACCGGCAGCGCACGACGCTGATCGGCACGGCCAACAGCGCGATCGACGCCCTGGTGGCCGACGCCACGGGCAACCGGCGCTTCGCCAGCCTGCGCTTCCGCAACGGCAAGGTCGAGACCGGGGGCGACGCGGCGGTGTGGCCGGCGATCGACACGGTGGACTACGGGCTGCTGTGGCGCTCGGTCGACGTGTTCGGGGCGGGGCCGATCGAGGCGCATCTCGAGGCGCTCGTCGCCCTGCAGGAGACCGGGCGGGCGCCGGACCCAGTGCTGGTCTGGCTGCGCGCTCTCGACCTCATGTCGGCGCGCGTCACGGGAATCGTCACGCGCCAGGGCATCAAGGCGAGCGACCTCCACGACCTGTACTGCGAGCAGACGAACAGCACCCTTACCCTCACCCGCTTCGGGGAATGCATGCGCACGTACGTGCTCGATCCCACGGTGCCGTTCGGTCCGAAGGTCAAGAAGGAGACCGGGTGGTACTACCCGCTGAAGGTCGCGCCCGGGAGCGTCTAGAGCGCTCTCCGCCGAAGTGGACACCGGTTCGGCGCGAGAGAGCGCGTTGCGACAAGGACTTAGAGCCCCGCCCGATTGCAACGTGGTCGGGCACGGCTCTAGCCGGCCCGGTGAGGGCGCGATCGGCGTGACGGCCGCTTGCGTCGGCAGCCTCGTCAGGGCCGTCAGCGTCGTCAGACCCGTCAGACCCGTCAGCTTCGTCAGGCCCGGCAAGGCTTGCCGGTCCCCCACCGAACCCCCAAGGTTGCGGCCCAAGCCGCGGCCTGCGCGGAGCGAAGCCCAGCCGCGAGGAGCCCCCCCTTGGCCAGGTCCGATTACGCCGATGCCCGTCCCCCGCAAACCTTCGCCGAGATCCGCGGTCAGGAGCACGCCAAAAGGTTTCTCTCCCGGCTGATCCAGCGCGGACAGATCGCCCGCCCCATCCTCTTTGAGGGCGCCTACGGCTCGGGCAAGACGTCGCTCGCGCGCCTCTACGCGCGCGCGCTGAACTGCCGTGACCGGCGCGCCTGCGGCTCGCCGTGCGGGCGATGTCAGGCCTGTACAGCGAACGCTGGGTTTCACGAATACGACACGCCTCTCGAAGGCGGCGATAAGGCCAACGTCCTCCGCTTCGTGACGGACCGCGCCCGCCCCCAGACGGCTTACAAGTACGTGGTCCTCTTCTTCGACGAGGCGCATGCCCTCGAACGGCGCGCCGCCGAGGCCCTCCTCAAGTCCGTCGAGGAGCCTCCGGACGGCGTGACCTTCTGCTTCGCGACCACCCACCCCGGCCAGATCATCGCGCCGCTGCGCTCGCGGCTTCGTTCGGTCGTGGTCAAACCGCTCCCGGCCCGGCTCGCGATCCGCCTCCTGCAGGAACGGGCGGAGGCAGACGGCCTCGCCTACGATCCGGCCGCGCTCGCTCTGCTTGCGGGCCTCAAGCAAGGCCATCCCCGCGATCTGCTGAACGGCCTCGGGCAGCTGCGCGATCTCGAACCCCCGCGCATCACGGTGAAGTTGGTGCGGGAGGTGTTCGACGTCGACCACGACGTGCATCTGCTCACCTACGTCACGGCGCTGGCCGACGGCGACGAGTCCGCCCAGGTGCGGGCGTGGTTCGCCTGGCAGGAGCCAGCGGCGACCAAGATCGCTTGGCTGCAGGCCTTCCTGACGAGCCTCTACTACAACGACATCCTCGGCGAGGACGCGGTCGTCGACGCGCTCGTGGCCTCGATTGAAGAGATGGACCGGCGACGGATCATTGATCGCTTCCGGCGGCGCCTGAGGTTGGAGCGCACCGGCGGCCTCGCCGAGCCGTGGCGGCGGATGATGGCGTTCTGGGCGACGCCGGCCGACGATACCGCCCCGGCCGCGCTGGAGCTGCGCGTGGCGGTGTTCCAGGATCTCGTCAACGCGGGGCCGGTCGAGCCGGCTCAATCAGACCTGGGGCAGGATACGGCGCGGCGCCCGACGCCGACCCCACGAGCACCCGAACGCCTCGAACTCGCCGCAGTCCCGGCCCCGGGCAAGTCCCGCTACATCGAGGCGGCGGACGTCCGGGCGATCGTGGCAACCGCGTCCTACCTGCCCCAGGAACACGGCGTCCTGTTCAACGCGCGCTTCGATGTGCGTCCCGCAGCGTACGGGTGCGACGACGACGCGTCGGCGCGCGCGTCGATCGAGGCGTTCTGCAGGGATCTGCGGGACGCGGTCGCCTCGTGGGGCCAGGGCCCGTTCGCCCGTCTCACCCTGTTTATGCGGGATCCTGACCGGGGTGGCGACCTGCGCGGTTTGGTCGTGGCACACCTACCCCAGGGCACCGAGCCGCGCGCAGGAGACGACGCGACGGGTCGGATCGACGCGTGGTGTCGGGCGTGGCGTGCGGCGGACCGCACGACCGAGCCAGAGAACGGGATCTCGTTCGCGCCCGCCCCCCTTCGGAGGGCCGATGCAATCACGTTCCACTGGCGGGCGGTCATGCAACTCTGCGCGGGCCTCGACGCGGGCGTGACGCATCTCGACCCGCAGGCGGGCCGCGTCTGCCCGCTCCGCGAGCTCCTACATGAGGCGGGCGCGGTCGCTTGGCGACGGGCCGGGCCGGTTTCCGATCCGCTGTTCAGCGTCTCCGAGCTCCTCGCCCCCCAGGCGGTCGCGAACGCCTGCGCGCACGGGATGGACCTGTTGTCCGCGTTCGATGCCGGGGCCTGGGAGCACCTACGCACGGGCTGGGAACTGGAGGAGCACCCCGACAGGCTATCGGCGAAGGCCGAGCGGCGGGCGCGGCTGGATGAGATCGCCGAGATCTACGGGGCCGATACCCCCCAGGCGCAGGACGCCCAAGCCGAGCGGATCGCCGCGTGGAGCCGTCCGGCCGAGGAGCGCCGGCACACCTGGCCCGGCGCGTGGTGGCCGCGCGCGGAGGCCTGACGACCATGCTCGACGTCGAGTACCTGATCACTCCGCCGCCGCTGACCGGCGAGATGATCTACCTCTATCGCACCGGCGTCCTACGGCCGCGGGTCAAGGAGGCCTTGCGCGAACTCGCCGCCGCCCAGGGCAAGGAGCTGATTGTCTGCGCCAATAACGCTGACTTCCGGAGCGCGCTCGGAGGCGGGTCGTTCTTCCTCGATCGCGGTCCTCACTGCTGCCTCTGGCTCGACGCGGAGGAGGACACGGCCGGACGTCGCGCCGAGGACGAGATGATGCTGGCGACGTTCGAAGCCCGCGCGCGGGCGCGGGAGGAGCCGCGCTTCATTCTGTTCGTGGAGGAGGGCGGCCTACTCACCACACGTGCGGGCTGGGCCGCGGCCGAGGCAGCCGCGTTCGTGCTGCGCGAGCCGCGCATCACCCGGGAAACGCTGAGGCCGGCCTTGCGCGGCCTGCAGGCCTCGACGGACCTCGCCGCCCGTCCGAACTGGCTCGACCAGCCCGGCTTCGCGGCGCGCTTCGACGGGTTCTGGGCCCGTCGCGATCCGAGCCTGCGCGCGCTCCTGCACGCGTTCGAGGACGAGGTTCTGATCCGCGTCGATCCCCGCACGGAGCGGTTCGAACCGCCGGAGGCGGTCGTCACGGCGCCCGGGCGGGGCAGGCCGGCATCGCCGGTGCGCTGCCTGCATCACCTCCTCGCCAAGCCGAGCGGTTGGGCGCTCGTCGATCTGATCAAAGTCTTGGACGAACGTCAGAACGCACGGGCGTGGTCGCCCCGCGAGGTCGTCATAGAGCTGCATCGGATCGCGGGCGAGGTGCTCGTGCCACCTGGGGAACCGGTCCGGCGTGCGGGCGCACACACGCGACGGGGCGCCCGCCCGGCGCCCGCGGACACCTCTTCTGCCGCAATCCTATGGGCGGCGTTGGTCTTGGCGTGGGACGCGCACCTTGTTGCGTGCGCGCGGGCCGGCGCGATCGGTGATCGTCGCACACCGAGCCTCCTCATCCCGATTCTCGATCGGTTGGGTCGCGACTTTCTCATGCGCTCGGCGATGCCGCCGGGGGAGGATCAGCTCGGCGGGCATTGGGGGGCGCTGGGGCGCGTTCTCACGTCTCGCTCCGGAGTGACGCCCGGGGCGAGCCGGCGAGTCGGGGGCCGTGGGGCACCCGACGGTGCGGCCGCGACGGATCCGCTCGCGGCCCGGCGCGCCAGGACGGTGCGCCGCTTGGTCGAATGCCTCGACGCCGCGACGGCGCTGCGCAGCGGACCCTGGTCGACGCGGCTGCATCGTCTGGCTGCGGCCACGCTCGCGGACGCAGGTGCGGGCGACGAAGCGTGTGACGAGGCGGACGCCGCATGGATTCTACCGCCCGGCGAGGCCCGCTCATGAGCGAAGTCCAATCTGAATCGGAAGCGCACTCGCCCCTCGCCTCGCCCGGGGCCTTCACGGACCTCCTCGGGCAGGTGCGCGCGATCGAGGCGCTGCGCACGCGCGTGAGGACAGGCACGCACCACCCATCGATGATCCTGCATGGTCCGCCCGGAGTGGGCCGGCGGACGCTGGCTCGCGTCTACGCGCGTGGCGCCTTCTGCGTGCGGCCGACCGCGGCGGGTGAACCCTGCAGGCGCGAGGATTGCCACCACTGCGCCCGCTTCGATCGCAAACCGCGCGGCCTCGGCTACCTCGAGTATGATCCTGGAGGAACACCGGACAGCGCCCACGTCGACGAGTTTTTGAAGACCAGGAAGGGATTGTTGGACGATCGATCGATGATCGTCCTGGTCGACGCCGACGAGTACGGCGACCGCGTGCTCGATCGCTTTCTGAAGACTCTGCAGGGGACCAGCATCTCATTCATCCTTCTCGCGCGCGACGAGAGAAGGCTCCCCAAGCCGATCCGCTCACGCTGCGACAGCTTCCGTCTGCGGCCCCTCGCGCGGGACGATGCTCACGCCTTCCTGCGCGCGCGCCTGCCGTCGGCACCCCCTGACGAACGCGCCCTCGATGTGCTCGTCGGGGCCGGGGAAGGTCTGCCGGGGCGGATGGCGGAGCAGGTCGCGCGTCTGCCCGGTGAGTCCGGGATCACGCTCGATGGCGTGCGCCGCGCGCTCGCCCTGACCTGGCCCGAGGAGATGTCGGCGTTCTGGCGGGCGCTCCTCGACCGCGAGATCCCGGCCGACGCGGTACCTCGGCTTCCGGGCGCGGACGAACCGTCCGAGCAGGTCCGGCGCGTTCGGGTGATCCTGCAGCACCTGCGCGCGCCCACGACACCCGGGGCGGCCAGGGATCCCGCGTTGCTGTATCGCGAGGCTGCCCTCCTCGACGAACCGATCGCCCGGCTGCGCCGCTGCGCGGGCCCTCGGCATGGTGCCTTCGAGGAGATGTGGCGGCGACTCGCGCACGTCTGGACGTCCGGGGATCTGATCGACGGGGATGCGCTCGTCGCGGCGGTACAGCGCTCCCGCCGCGTCGTCAGCGGCGGTGTGGAGGGATGAGGGGCGCGCTCCTCGGCTGCGGGCCGGACGGAGAGACGGATGCCGTCCGCATGCAGCGCCGGCTCACGTCAAGAATGATCGAACGATCGGTGGCGTGCAGCCGATCGGCGCCAGCGGGTATCAGGGGATGCGCGACATCTGCTCGAGCAGCATCGGCAGGCCGTAGCCGCCGTAGGCGCCGCTCACCGACTTCTGCCGACCGAGCATGTAGATCGTGACATCCTCGCGCAGACCCTTGTCACGAGAGAGCGACGAGAAGCGGTGACGCCAGCCGTGGTTGGGTTGCATGCGCGGGTCGGTCAGCCCCAGCGAGCGGATCCACCGGCCGAGCACCTTGCTGCCGTTGCCGCCCCGGCTGCCGAACCGGTCAGGCGTCAGGTCGGGGAACAGCGGCCCGGGCTTAGCCTTCCCGGCGAACTCGAGGAACCCGCTAGCGATCAGCGTCGGGTGGACCGGGATGGTGCGCTCGGAGTTCTCGTTCTTGAGCGAGCCGGCCTCCGGGCGGATGGCGAGAACGGGGATGCCGGCGTCCGTGTAGACATCCTCCTTGCGCAGCTGGCAGATCTCGGCCACCCGGGCGCCGGTGTAGGCGCACAGCCACGGCACCCAGCGCCGCACGGGATCGCGCGACGCGGCCGCTGCCGAGAGGATCACTGCAACCTCGTTCTCCGTCGGGTCACGCTTGCGATCCACCGCCCGGGCCTTCGTCGTGACCTTGATGCCGCGGGCGACGTTGAGCTTAAGCTTCTTGTTGTCGACGCCCCATTGCAGGATCGTGCGCACCGGCCCGATCTTGCCGTTGCGGATCGTGGTGCCGCGAAGGCCGTGCTCCAGAAGCTTGTCCTTCCAGCGAACGACGTCGTCCTCGGTGACTCGCGCGGCCTCGCCATGCCCGACGAAGGCCGCGAAGTCCCGCACCACCCGGGGGAAGACGTAGGCCGTCTTCGCCGCGGGCTGGCGCTCGCGCAGCCAGCCGGCGATCAGCGCCTCGAGAGTGATCCCGTCGGCGGGTAGGCCCGGCGTCTCGGGTCCACGCGCCGGCGGAGCTGGCAGCGGCGGCGCCGAGATCTGGCCGACCAATGCGGGTGCCGGGGCCCAGCCGCCGCGGGCCATCTCGCGCAGCCGCAGCGCGCCGGCCTGCATCGCCCGGGCGATCGCGCGCACGAGTTCCCGCCGGCTGTCCGGATCGACTCGCAGGCCCTCGCGCTCGAGGTGTGCGTCGGCGGCGCTCTCGCACCATGCGCGCATCGCCTGACGCTGGACCATGTGCCGGTCGAGCCCGTCGATCATCACTTGAACCGCCGAGCGTCCCTCAAGCGCGAGCGGGCCCTCCTCGAACAGCGTCTCGCCGGCCTCGACCCGCCACAGGCTCTGGCGGCTCGGGTAATCCCGGTGCTCGGCCACGAACGCGTCTGCGACCCGCGCGGCGAGCCCGTGCGCCTCGTGCTCGGTCAGCGCCCGCGCCCCGCCCCGGAGGTTCGCCCACTGCGCCTCGAGTTCGGCGAGCGCCCCGGCGAACAGGCGCTTGGCCTCTTTTGGATCGCGGGTGCCCAGGCTGCGGCGGACCTCGCCGCGCCCAAGGGCAGCCTTCAGGTCGTCCGGGACGCGCCGGCGGAGATAATAGACGCGGGTGCGCGGATGCAGCCAGGGAGTTGCCATCGCGAGGGCCATGTGTACCACCCGTGTGTACCACCGGGCGTCCAAAAAGCCATTGCCGGACAGCAAGCTACGGCAGGAACACCACAATTAAGTGTGGTGGCGGAGACGGAGGGATTCGAACCCTCGATACCCATTTCTGGGTATGCTCATTTAGCAAACGAGTGCCTTCAGCCGCTCGGCCACGTCTCCACGGCTCTGGCTCTAGAATTTCGCGTTCGGCCGGTCAACCCGCTTTGCCGCGGCCTCTGCGGCGCGGGCTCGGGAGCGGGCGACGGGCGTCGGCGGTCTCACACGCCCGCCGCCGCCTCGGCAAGGCGCTTGCGCTGGACCTTGCCGTTGGCGGTGCGCGGCAGCGTTTCGAGGAAGCGGATCTCGCGCGGGCATTTGTAGGCGGCCAGCCGCGCGCGGCACCAAGCGAGCAGCGCCTCCGCATCGGCCGCGGCGTCCGCGTTCAGGACCACGAAGGCGCCGATGACGCGCACGTCCGCGCGCACCGCCAATTCGGCGACGCCGACCTCGGCCACGTCGGGATGCTCGGCCAGCACGCCCTCCACCTCGTTCGGCGAGACGCGGTAGCCCATCGCGTTCATCAGGTCGTCGTTGCGGCCCTCGAACCAGAGATATCCGTCCGGATCGAGGCGCGCGAGGTCGCCGCCCGCGAACCACTCGCCGCGCAAAACACTCGCCTCCTCGTCCGGCCGGTTCCAGTAGCCGAGCATCAGGCCCGGTTCGGAGCGGTGGATGGCGAGGAGACCGGTCTCGCCGGCCGGCAGCGGGACCGGCTCGCCCTCGACGGGGAGGATGGCGACGCGGCGCCCGGGCTGCGGCCGGCCGGGCGAGCCGGGGCGCACGGGGATGGTCGGGCCGCTCGACACGTAGGTCGAGATCTCGCTCATGCCGAGGGCCTCGTAGAGCGGCTTGCCGGTCGCCCGCTCCCAGGCGTCGAGCAGGTCCGGCGGCAGGGCCTCGCCCGCGGTCACGCCGTGGCGCAGGCTCGAGAGATCGCAGGCGGCGAGGTCGGCGTATTTCAGGATCTGCCGGTAGAGGCTCGGCACGGCCGCGAACAGCGTCGCCCGGTGCCGTGCGATGAGGCCCGGCCAGATCGCCGGGTCGCGCGGGCCGTTGTAGAGGACGGTGGTGGCGCCCACGGCCCAGGGATCGGTGATGCCGACGCCGAGCGTGTAGGTCCAGTTCATCGTGCCCGCGTGCAGCATCACGTCGGATTCGGTCAGGCCGAGCCAGTGCGGGTGCATCGGGCGGCGCCCGTAGACGGCGCGGTGGGCGTGCAGAACGCCCTTGGGATGGCTGGTGGTGCCCGAGGTGTAGACGAGGGTCGCGGGATCGTCCGCGCCCGTGTCCGCGTAGTCCGGCAGGGGCGGGCCCGCCTTCATCGCGGCGATCGCGCCGGCATCGAGGAGCAGGCGGCCGCCGAGGCTTCCCGCGTCGACGGGGCAGTCGGCGCCGGCCACGACGAGCGCGGCACCCGAATTCTCCATCAGGAAGCCGGCCTCGCCGGGGGTGAGAAGCGGGGAGGAGGGCAGGGCGACGAGGCCGGCGGCCAAGGCGCCGAAATAGACGAGGACGTAGTCCGCCTCGTTGCCCATGCGGATCATCACGCGCGCGCCGGGCTCCAGCCCGAGGCCGAGGAGACCCGCCGCGATGCCGCGCACGGCCCGGTCGGCCTCCGCGAAGGTCAGGCTCTCGGTGGCCGCGTCCCCCACCATGACCAGGGCAGTCTTGTCCGGCCGCAGGCGCGCGTTCTCCGCGAGGCAGTAGCGCGCGGCGTTGAAGCGCTCGGGCGGGCGGGTGGAATCTGTCACGGGCGGATCCGGGCGGAGCGTTGCCGCCCCGTGATCCCTCCGGATCGGGCGCCCGTCAATCCGAACGCCGCCGCTCAGGTCCGGCGGAGTTGCGCGCCGCCGTCCCGCTCCTCCAGCCCCCGCAGCACCTTGTCGAGGGTGAGGGGATAGTCGCGGATGCGGATGCCGGTGGCATTGTGGACGGCATTCGCGATAGACGCGCCCGCACCGCAGATGCCGAGCTCGCCGAGCCCCTTGCTCTTGAGGGGGTTCGCCTTGTCGTCGAGTTCGGGCAGGAAGACCGCATCGATCGCCGGAATGTCCGCGTGGACCGGCACGTGGTACTCGGCGAGGTCGTGGTTGACGAAGGTGCCGAAGCGGCCGTCGATCGCCACCTCCTCGGTCAGGGCGGCGCCGACGCCAAAGATCATGCCCCCGATCGCCTGCGAGCGGGCGGTCTTGGCGTTGAGGATCCGGCCGCCGGTGAAGACGCCGAGCATCCGGCGCAGGCGCACCTCGCCCGTATCGATGTCGACGCCGACCTCGGCGAAATGGGCGCCGTAGGAATATTGCGAGAAGCGTTTGTTGAGGTCACCCGGCTTGATCTCGCCCGTCACCTCGATGCCCTCTCCGGCGAGGTCGGCCAGCGCCACCGAGGGACCGCCGCCGCTGATCCGCCCGTCCGCGAATGCGGCGGCCGCCGGGTCGAGCCCGGCTTTCTCCGCGAGGCGGCGGCGCAGGTCGTCGCAGGCGACGTAGAGCGCCGAGCCGGCGCTGGCGGCGCCCCAGGAACCGCCGGAGCCCGCCGCCTTCGGGAAGAGCGTGTCGCCGAGCTCGACCCGCACGCGGTCGACGGGCACGCCCATCATCTCGCCCGCGATCTGAGCCAGGATCGTGTAGGTGCCGGTCCCGATGTCGGTCATCGCCATGCGGACGGTGAGACTGCCGTCCCGCTCCAGGCGCAGGCTCGCGGAGGAAGGCTGCAGCGGGTTGAGGCGCGCGGCCGCCGACATGCCGAGGCCGACGAGCCATTGCCCGTCCCGGATCGAGCCCGGCGCGCCGCGCTTCTCCCAGCCGAACAGGCGGGCGCCCTCGCGCATGCAGGGCACGAGCTGGCGGGTGGAGAAGGGCACCTTCTTCTCGGGGTCCTCGGAGGGCTCGTTGCGCACGCGCAACTCGATCGGGTCGAGCCCGAGCCGCTCGGCGAGTTCATCCATCGCGCACTCGAAGGCGAGCTGGCCGACCGCCTCGCCGGGCGCGCGCATGGCGGAGGAGAGCGGCAGGTCGAGATGCGCGAGCCGGTGGCGGGTGAGCCGGTTCGGCGCCGCGTAGAGGGAGCGCGTGACGTTGGCCGAAGTCTCGTAGAAATCGTCCCCCGAGGTCGTGTCCGACCAGGATTCGTGGGCGATCGCGCTCAACCGCCCCTCGGCATCGCTGCCGAGGCGGACCCGCTGAATCGTGTCGCTGCGCCGGGTCGAGCCGTGGAATTCCTGCTGCCGGGTCAGCGCCACCTTGACGGGCCGGCCGATGACGCGGGAGGCGAGGGCGGCGAAGACGGCATCCGCCTGCGGCTGCAGCTTCGCGCCGAAGCCGCCGCCGATGTATCGGCTCACGAGGCGCACGTTCTCGACCGGCAGGTCGAGCACCGAGGCCAACGAGACCTGCCCCCGGTTCAGCATCTGGTTCGCCGTGTAGAGGGTGACGCGGTCCCCGTCCCACCCGGCGATCGTCGCGTGCGGCTCCATCATCGCGTGGGTCTGCACGGGGGTCGTGTACTCGACGTCGAGCTTGACCGCCGCCGCCGCGAAGGCGCCCTCGAAATCGCCGAGGCTGGAATCGGGCGGGCTCGCGACCTGCTTCGGGACGATCGCCGCGGGCATCGCCGCGCGCAGGTCGAACCGGCCCTCCGCGCGCTCGTAATCGACGCGGACGAGCGCCGCCGCGGCCCGGGCCTGCTCGAAGGTCTCGGCGACGACGAAGGCGATCGGCTGGCCGAAATGGACGATCTCCGGCCCCTTCAGCACGGGGCCGACCTGCTCCTTCTTCTTGCCCTGGGGTGGGGCGTTCTCGTGCGTCATCACGTGGATGACGCCCGGCGCCCGGCGGGCCGCCGTGAGGTCGATCGCGCGGATGCGGCCCCTGGCGATGGCGGCCTCGACGATCATGCCGTAGGCCGGGTTCTTCAGTTCGCGGGTCTCGTAAGCGTAGGGCGCGGCGCCCGTCACCTTGAGGCGGCCCTCGATCCGGTCGATGCCGCGGCCGACGAGGCCGTCCGGCTTGGCGTCGAGGGGCGTCGACCCGATCGGCTGGCTCATGTCCATGACAGCTTGTCCCCTCGGCTCAGGCGCGTGTCGCTTCGGCGACGACCGCGCGCAGGGTCCGCCGCGCGAGCGGGATCTTGAAGTCGTTGCCGCCCTGGCCGCGGGCGCCCCGGAGCACCGCGTCGGCCGCGTCGTCGGCACGGCCCGAGGCGACGAGGGCCGCCTCCGCGCCCTCGACCCGCCAGGGCTTGTGGGCAAGGCCGCCGAAGGCGAGCCGCGCGGCGCCGACCTTGTCCCCCTCCTTGTCGATGATCGCCGCCACCGAGACCACGGCGAAGGCATAGGAGGCGCGGTCGCGCACCTTCCGGTAGAGGTGCACGCCCTTGACCGGCTTCGGCAGCGTCACGGCCGTGATCAGCTCGCCGGGCCGGAGGTCGGTCTCGGTCTGGGGCGTGTCGCCGGGCAGCCGGTGGAAATCCG
Source organism: Methylobacterium segetis (assembly GCF_004348265.1). Lineage (GTDB taxonomy): Bacteria > Pseudomonadota > Alphaproteobacteria > Rhizobiales > Beijerinckiaceae > Methylobacterium > Methylobacterium segetis. The sequence continues at coordinate 26,519 of NZ_SMNT01000001.1, read as the reverse complement.
CGATCGGGATCTGTCGCGCGGCGCCGTCCGGCGCCACCGTCTCGACCACGGCGTCGAGGGCGCGCATCGCGACGTTCATGTCGGAGGGGTTCGTGGCGATGCAGGCCTCGCTCGCGCCGAGCACGGCATGGATGCGGTTGAAGCCGCCGATCGCCGCGCAGCCGGAGCCCGGCTCGCGCTTGTTGCAGGGTTTCGTCGTGTCGTAGAAATAATAGCAGCGGGTGCGCTGGAGCAGGTTTCCGGCGGTTGTCGCCTTGTTGCGCAACTGCCCCGAGGCACCGGCCAGCAGCGCCTTCGAGAGCACCGCGTACTCGCTCCTGACGCGCGGATGTGCCGCGAGATCGGCGTTGCGCACGAGCGCGCCGATGCGCAGACCGCCGTCCGGCGTGGCCTCCACACGGCCGAGCGGCAGCCGGTTCACGTCGATCAACGTCGCGGGTGTCTCGACCTGCAACTTCATCAGGTCGAGCAGGTTCGTGCCGCCCGCGATGAAGCGGGCATTCGGGCGGTCGGCGGCGAGCCGGGCCGCCTCCTCGATGCTCGCCGGGCGCTCGTAGCGGAAAGCCTTCATCGCGCGCCCCTCAGAGCTTCGTGCCGGCGGCGTCGCGGATCGCCGCGACGATGTTCGGGTAGGCGCTGCAGCGGCAGAGATTGCCGCTCATCCGCTCCCGGACCTCCGCATCCGTCAGGGCGACCGGCTCGGTGAGATCCTCCGTGACGTGGCTCGGCCAGCCGGCCTCGACCTCGGCGAGCATCCCCGCCGCCGAGCAGATCTGGCCCGGGGTGCAATAGCCGCACTGATACCCGTCCCGGTGCAGGAAGGCGGCCTGGAGCGGGTGCAGCTCGTCCCCGTTCGCCAAGCCCTCGATCGTCGTGATCGCGTCGCCCTCGTGCATCGCGGCGAGCGACAGGCAGGCATTGATGCGGCGCCCGTCGACGAGCACCGTGCAGGCGCCGCACTGGCCGTGATCGCAGCCCTTCTTCGTTCCATTCAGGTCGAGATGCTCGCGCAGCGCGTCGAGGAGCGTCGTGCGGGTGTCGAGGACGAGATCGCGCGGCGTGCCGTTGATCGTCAGGCGGACCGGCATCGTCTCGGGAGCCGGATCGCCCGGGCTCGGCGCCGCGTCGGCGGGACGAACGGGGAAGCCCACGGCCCCGAAGGCGGCCGCGGCGACGCAGCCTTCCATCATCGCCCTGCGGGTGAGGTCCGACGGCCGGTCGGTCGCGCTCCTGTCCAGACTGCTCTTGCCCGGACTGCCGTTGCCCGAGATGTCCTTGTCCGAGTTGCCCATGCGCACGATGCCCAAGCCCGCGACAGCTTCGCTACGAAGCTCGGACAACGCGGGCTCGGCAAAGATCGATCCGGGCCGGCGCGCCGGCCGGACTGCGCCGATTGCGCGCGGGCAGGCCTATGCAGGCATCACATCTCGGCGCTGACCACCGGGCCGCCGAGGGCGGAGAGCGTGATGCGATCGGCGCCGATCTCCTCGGCCGTGTAGCCGAGCAGGAGCGCGAGCTGGTCGCGCGCGCGCCAGACACGGCTCTTCACGGTCCCGACGCGGCAATTCATCACCGCGGCGGCCTCCTCGTAGGTCAGATCCTCGATCGTGACGAGGATCAGGGCCTCGCGCATCGGGGCGGGGAGGCGGTCGAGGGCGGCGCGGGCATCCTGCAGGTCGAGATGGCCGGTCTGGCTCGGCACCGTGGCGACCCGGGCGGCGAGATCGCCCTCGCTGTCGGACACCTCGCGAGCCTGCCGCCGGTGCTCGCTGTAGAAGGCGTTGCGCATGATGGTGAAGAGCCACGCGCCGAGATTCGTGCCCGGCTCGAACCGCTCCCGGCTGCGCCACGCGCGCATCACGGTGTCCTGCACGAGATCGTCGGCGCGGGTCGGGTTGCGGGTGAGCGAGACGGCGAAGCTCTGCAGGCTCGGCAGCGCGTCGACGAGCCCGTTGCGGAAGGCGCGCGCATTCCGGTCGTCCGTCTCCGCGAGCGCGTGCTGCAGGCGGGCGAGCAACTCGCCGATGCGGTCGGGAGGCGCGGCGGCCGTCACGTCCGCGTAGGCCTTCTTCAAGAGGTTCCCGAGATGGACCCGGATCGCAGCGGTCAGAGAGACGGGGAGAAGCGCGATCGCATCCTGTTCCTTGGCGGCAGGCATCGTTCTCCGATCGACCAGGCAGACGCGTCCGGAAGAAGATCCGCACGCTTGAATCCCGATCTTGCCGGCCCGCACAAGCGTCGCCTCAACATAGGTTACCGCGCAGGCTCGATTGATGCGCAGATCGTTGCTCGAAATCCGCGCGCGCGACCCTACGCGCGAAGTGGCTGCTTCCAAGTACACGGCGACAACCGTCGCAATGCAGTGAAAGACAGTAGAGCTTGGCACTGCTTGAGGGGACTGTGCGAGATGCGGTCGAGCGCCGCCCTGGACATGGGGGCTCGCGGCGCCACCTGTGGCCCGATCGATGCCGGCGTCGCGCGCCCTGCGCCGCCCAGCGAACCGTCGCGCAGGCCGCGGCGTCGACGGAGTGCCCGATGCCCGTTTCCGTGCCGACCCTTCGCCTCCACGACGGCCGCGCCATGCCGCAACTCGGGTTCGGCGTCTATCAGCTCGCCGAGGCGGACGCCCCCGACATCGTCGGCCGCGCCATCGGCGCCGGCTATCGCTCCATCGATACCGCGGCCATCTACGGGAACGAGCGCGGCGTCGGGCAGGCGATCCGGGAGGCCGGGGTCGGGCGGGAGGATCTGTTCGTCACGACGAAGCTCTGGAACGACAGCCAGGGAAGCGGCGCGGCGCGGCGCGCCTTCGACGAGAGCCTCACCCGGCTCGGGCTGGAGCATGTGGACCTCTACCTGATCCACTGGCCCTGCCCGGAGCGGAACCTCTACCTGGAGACGTGGCGAGCCCTTGCCGCGCTGCGCGAGGAGGGGCGCGCCCTCTCGATCGGCGTCTCGAATTTCACGGTGGCGCAGCTCGAACGGATCATCGGCGAGACCGGGATCGTGCCCGCAATCAACCAGATCGAGCTTCACCCGCGTTTTCAGCAGGCGGAGCTGCGCGCCTTCCACGAGGCGCACGGCATCGTGACCGAATCCTGGAGCCCGCTCGGGCAGGGCAAGGAACTCGCCGACCCCGTCCTCACCCGCATCGCAGGCGCGCATCGCCGCACACCGGCGCAGATCGTGCTGCGCTGGCACCTCGAGACCGGTCTCGTCGCGATCCCGAAGACGGCGACGCCGGCCCGCATCGCCGAGAACATCGGCGTGTTCGATTTCGCTCTCGGCGAGGAGGATCGCCGGGCCATCGCCAGCCTCGACAGGCCGGACGGGCGCATCGGCCCGAACCCCGACACCTTCGGCTGAACCGCAACCCGCGGAAACGGGCTTTTTGCGACGCACACCGAACAGTGCGTCGCAAAATTGATATGCTCAGTCTCAGCATATCTGGACATCGGGATCTGCGCCGCCTAACTTAGGCTCCGGAATGCTCAAAGTGAGCATAATGGAGGACGCCATGGCGGCGACCAGTTTCCCGCTCGCGCGCGGAGCCACGCCCGGATCGCTTCCCCTGCCGGACATCTACGCGCGGGTGAGCCGTCACGTTCCCGCGATCGAGTGGCCGGCCCTGGCGTCGGACGTCGAAGCGATCCTGCGCCTGAAGCGCGAGCGCAACGCGGTCATCCTGGCGCACAATTACCAAGCGCCGGAGATCTTCCACACGGTGTCCGACATCGTGGGCGACAGCCTCGCCCTGGCGCGGGAGGCGGCGAAGGTCGACGCCGACGTGATCGTCCTCGCCGGCGTCCACTTCATGGCCGAGACGGCGAAGCTCCTGAATCCGTCGAAGACGGTGCTGATCCCCGACATGCGGGCCGGGTGCTCGCTCGCCGATTCGATCACGGCCGAGGACGTGCGCACGCTGCGCGCCCGCTATCCGGGCGTGCCGATCGTGACCTACGTGAACACCTCGGCCGCGGTGAAGGCCGAATCCGATCTCTGCTGCACGTCCGGCAACGCGGTCGACGTGATCAAGTCGCTGAACGCACCGCGCGTCCTGATGATCCCGGACGAGTTCCTGGCGCAGAACGTCCAGGCGGCGCTGCCCGAGATCGAGATCCTGACCTGGGCCGGGCATTGCGAGGTGCACGAGCGCTTCACGCCCGCCGACATTCGCGAGGTGCGCGAGAGCTATCCCGGCGTCACCGTGATCGCGCATCCGGAATGCCCGCCCGAGGTCGTGGCCGAGTCCGATTTCTCCGGCTCGACCGCGATGATGATGAACTTCGTGGAGCAGAAGCGTCCGGCTCAGGTCGTCCTGGTCACCGAGTGCTCGATGGCCGACAACATCGCCGCGGCGAACCCCGACATCGAGTTCATCAAGCCCTGCAACATGTGCCCGCACATGAAGCGGATGAGCCTGTCGAACATCCGGCGCGCGCTCGAGACGATGACCTACGAGGTCACGGTCGAGCCGGAGCTTGCCGACCGCGCCCGCGCGGCGGTCGAGCGCATGCTGGCGGTCAAAGCGCGATGAACGCTCCGGCTCGCAATCCCGCCAACCGCGTCGTCGTGGTCGGGGCGGGCGTCGCCGGCCTCGCGGTCGCGCTGCGCCTCGCGCCGCGCCCGGTGACGCTGGTGACCGCGGCCCCGCTCGGCTCCGGCACCGCCACGGGCTGGGCGCAGGGCGGCATCGCGGCGACGATCGGGGCGGACGATGCACCCCACCTGCACGCGGCCGACACGGAAGCGGCGGGCGCCGGCCTCACCGAGCCCGCTGTGGCGCGGCGGGTCGCGGAAGCCGGACCGGGGCTGATCGACTGGCTCGTCCGGATCGGCGTGCCCTTCGACCGCCAGGAGGACGGGGCGCTCGCCCTCGGCCTCGAGGCCGCCCATAGCCGGCGCCGCATCGTCCGGGCAGGTGGCGATTCGACCGGGCGTGCCGTGCTCGACGGGCTCGTCCGCGCCGTCGCGCTGACGCCGTCGATCGAGGTCGTCGTCGCGACCGTGCGCGATCTCCTGCAGGACGAGGCGGGTGCCGTCGCCGGCGTCGTCTGCGAGCGCGACGGGGCGCGGTTCCGGATCCAGGCGCGGGCCGTCGTCCTCGCGACGGGCGGCGTCGGCGGCCTCTACGCCTCGACCACGAATCCGCGTGGCGCCGTCGGGCGCGGCCTCGCGCTGGCGGCGCGGGCGGGCGCGAGCCTGCGCGATCTCGAATTCGTGCAGTTCCACCCCACCGCGATCGCGGCGGGCGGCGACCCGATGCCGCTCGCGACGGAGGCGCTTCGCGGGGAGGGCGCATGCCTGATCGACGGGCGCGGAGACCGGGTGATGGCCGGCATCGAGGGGGGCGACCTCGCGCCTCGCGACGTCGTCGCCCGCGGCATCTTCCAGGCTCTCGCGCGCGGCGAGCGGGTCTTCCTCGACGCGAGAGGCGAGCTCGGCGCGCGGATGCCGACCCGATTTCCCACCGTCGCCGCCCTCTGCGCGGCCGCCGGCATCGACCCGGCGCGCGAGCCGATCCCGGTGCGCCCCGCCGCGCATTACCACATGGGCGGCGTGCTCGTGGACGCCGCGGGCCGCAGCACGGTGCCCGGTCTCTACGCCTGCGGCGAGGTGGCCTCGACCGGGCTGCACGGGGCGAATCGGCTGGCTAGCAACTCGCTCCTCGAGGCGCTCGCCTATGCCGGCTGGATCGCGGATCGCCTCGAGGAGCCGCCGACCGGTGCCGTGCGGCCGCCGCGCGAGGCCGACGCACCCGCGCCGAGCCGGATCGCGGCCGTGCGCGCCGTGATGGAGCGGCGCGTCGGCGTCGTGCGCGATGCGGAGGGCCTTACCGAGGCCGTGGCGCGCCTCAGCGCCCTCGCCGAGACGGGATGCGGCGCCGCGCTCACCGGCCTGCTCATCGCCGAGAGTGCCCTGCGTCGGCAGGAGAGCCGGGGCGCGCATTGGCGCAGCGATCATCCCGGGATGGGGGCGGCCCGCCACAGCGAGACCCGCCTCGCCGAGGTCGAGCGCGCCCTCGAAGGCCAGCGCTTCGCGGAGATGCTGTCATGAGCGAGCCCATCCTGCCCCTGCCGCGGCTTCTGGTGGAGCCGATCGTCCGGGCCGCTCTGGTCGAGGATCTCGGCCGGGCGGGCGACATCACGACGGACGCGATCGTGCCGCCCTCCGCGCGGCTCGACGGCGTCATCGCCGCCCGCCAGGAGGGCGTCGTCGCCGGAACCTATGCAGCGGTGATCGCCTTCGGGCTGATCGATCCCGCCGTCAGCGTGAGCGTCGAGCGGGCGGACGGCGCGCGGATCCGGCCCGGCGATACGGTGATCCGCCTGTCCGGCCCGGCACGGGCGATCCTGACCGCCGAGCGGGTGGCGCTGAACCTCCTCTGCCGCCTCTCGGGCGTCGCGACCGCCACCGCCTCCCTCGCGGATGCGGCGCGCCCGCACGGCAAGGCGCGGATCGTCTGCACCCGCAAGACCACGCCCGGCCTGCGCGCCCTGGAGAAGCATGCGGTGCGGGCGGGCGGGGGCTCGAACCACCGCTTCGGCCTCGACGACGCGGTGCTGATCAAGGACAACCACGTGGCCGTGGCAGGCGGCATCGTTCCCGCGATCGAGCGGGCGCGCGCCCATGCCGGGCACCTCGTGAAGATCGAGGTGGAGGTCGACGATCTGGGTCAGCTGGCGGAGGCGCTCTCGGTCGGTGCCGACGCCGTGCTGCTCGACAACATGACGCCCGCCCAGCTCGCCGAGGCCGTCGCGATGATCGACGGGCGCGCCATCAGCGAGGCTTCGGGCCGGATCAACCGCGACACGGTCGCGGCGGTGGCGGCCTCGGGGGTCGATCTGATCTCCTGCGGCTGGATCACCCACAGCGCGCCGATCATCGACCTCGGGCTCGACGCGGCCTGAAGGCCGGCGGGAAAAGGGCGCGCCCTCCGTCGGAGGGACGCGCTCTCGAGAGTTGGCCCGCGGTCTCAGAGACGGGCAGCCGGAACTCTGGACGCTTGCCGGCCGCCGCGCGACGGGGGCTCGGGCGGGGCGGCTTTCAACGCGGGGCGGTTTGTCTCTCGCCCGCGCCGTCGCGCATCGCGCAAGAGGCGCCCGCCCAAGGCCGCCCCACCAAGAGCGCGCCACGCGAAAGCCACGAATTGGCGGCGTGCGGGCCCAGCGAAAAACACTCCCGCCGCTGAGGGTTAATCCCGTCTCACGGGTAAGCGAACGGCAAAGCTGCCACAGTGTTGCCACCGAGTCACGTCGGCCCACAAGCGCTCCGGCCCACCCGTTTTCAGCTTGGCTTTGGTACGGCAGCGTTTACCCCTTGGCGACGCATGGCACGTCAACGTGCCCCTGTTTTCCAATCGCGTTCCCAGAACGATTCGCCTGCCGACGAGAGGCTTCGATGCGCCGTTTCGCCCCCGCCCTGATCGGGCTCGCCTGCGCGGCCGCCGCGTGGGCGACGCCCGCTCTCGCCTATGAGATCGACCCGCTGACCCGCCAGCCGCTCGACACCGCGCTGATGGTGCGGGTGCGGCCGCAGACGCAGCAGACGGTCGCCGTGCCGACCGCCAGCGCGTCGCTGAACACCGCCGATCCGATGTCGGGCTCGGCCGTGCCGCAGATGTCCGCGATCCCGCGCGAGCAGGTCGCCTATGCGGGACCCTACGGCGCCGGCACGATCGTCGTCTCGACGGCCGAGCGGCGGCTCTACTACGTGCTCGGCGGCGGCCAGGCCCTCCGCTACGGCGTCGGCGTCGGCCGGCCCGGCTTCACCTGGGGCGGCGTGCAGACGATCACGATGAAGCGCGAGTGGCCCGATTGGCGTCCGCCGGCCCAGATGCTGAAGCGTCGTCCCGACCTGCCGCGCTACATGAAGGGCGGCATCGAGAACCCGCTCGGCGCGCGTGCCATGTATCTCGGCGGCACGATCTACCGGATCCACGGCTCGAACGAGCCGGAATCGATCGGCACGGCCGTCTCCTCGGGCTGCATCCGCATGACGAACGACGACGTCTCGGACCTCTACACCCGTGCCAATGTCGGCACGAAGGTGATCGTGCAGCGCTGAGCGCTCGGGATCATTCACGCAAAGCAGGGGCCGGCGGAGACGCCGGCCCTTCGCCGTTTCGGACCGTGCCGGAACCCGCCGGCGACCCGCGTCAGTGGCAGCCGCAGCCGCTTCCGCAACTGCCCGCCGCCGGGGCCGTCGCGGACCGGGTGCTGTCCCGGTCGAGGCCGCGGGCCGCGAGTTCGGCGAGGTAGGTCGCCCAGCGCGGCTCGTGCTCCCGGCCGAGCCGGTGGAGATAGTCCCAGCCGTAGATCCCGGTGTCGTGCATGTCGTCGAAGCGCAGCTTGACGGCGTAATTGCCGATCGCCTCCACCGCCAGGATCATCACGTTGCGCTTGCCGCCGATCACCTTGCGCTCGGCGGGCGAGTGGCCCTGCACCTCGGCCGAAGGGCTGTTCACGCGCAGGTACTCGGCGGGCAGCGCGAAGCGCGCGCCGTCGTCGAAGGCGACGTCGAGGCTGCGCCGGTCTGCGGCGAGGCGGATCTCGGTCGGCCAGATTTCCGTGCTCATCGCATCGCTCCTCGCCAGCCCGCTCGGCCGGCCCTGCGTCCACAATCCGCGCGCTTGCTCGCAAACGCGCGAGACCTCATATGCCAGGACATGTTAGGTTCGCCACGGCACGAAGCCGAAATCCCGTCCCAGCAGAGCCTCGAGTCCCGTATGTGGGGTCCCCGCACCGACGCGTCCGCACCTGCCGTCGCTCCGCTGATCGATCCGTTCCAGCGCGCCATCACCTACCTGCGCATTTCCGTGACCGATCGCTGCGACCTGCGCTGCGTCTATTGCATGGCCGAGGAGATGCAGTTCCTCCCCAAGCGGGATCTGCTGACGCTGGAGGAGCTCGACCGGGTCTGCGGCGTCTTCATCGATCGCGGCGTGCGCAAGCTGCGCATCACCGGCGGCGAGCCGCTGGTGCGGCGCGACATCATGCACCTGTTCCATCGCCTGTCGCGCCATCTCGGAACGGGCGCCCTCGACGAGCTGACGCTGACCACGAACGGCACGCAGCTCGGCCGCTTCGCCCATGAGCTCGCCGATCTCGGCGTGCGCCGCGTGAACGTCTCCCTCGACACGCTGGACCCCGACAAGTTCCGGGCGGTCACGCGGCGGGGCGATCTGAAGGTGGTTCTCGACGGCATCGCCGAGGCGCGCCGCGCCGGGATCAAGGTGAAGATCAACGCGGTGGCGCTGAAGGGCGTCAACGAGGACGAGATCGCCGACATGATCGCCTGGGCGCATGGCGACGGCATGGACATGACGCTGATCGAGGTCATGCCCCTCGGTGAGATCGAGGGGGACCGGACGGACCAGTTCCTTCCCCTGTCCGTGGCGCGGGCCCGGCTCGAATCCCGCTACACGCTCACGCCTCTGCCCGACCGCACCGGTGGCCCGGCCCGCTACGTGCGCGTCGCGGAGACGGGCGGGCGGCTCGGCTTCATCACGCCGCTCACTCACAACTTCTGCGAGAGTTGCAATCGGGTGCGCCTGACCTGCACCGGCAAACTCTATATGTGCCTCGGCCAGGAGGACGCGGCCGATCTCCGCGCGGCTCTGCGCGCCTCGCCGGAGGACGATCTCGTGACGCAGGCGATCCTCGAGGCCATCACGCGCAAGCCGAAGGGGCACGACTTCGTCATCGAGCGGGCGAAGCCCGCGGTGCCGCGCCACATGAGCGTCACGGGCGGCTGACCGGGCGGCTCTCGGCTCCGCGGCGGCGGGGCGGGTTTCCGCGTCGCACCTCACTCGCTGACGATCACGCGGTTCGGCAATTCGTCGATGTCGTCCGCGCTTCGGGGGCAGGCCTCGGCAAGGATGGCGCCGACCGAGCGGACGGCACCGATGAGACCGGCCTCGATCTCGTCGCGCCGCAGCGCGTCGAGGAGCGCGGCGATGGTGGCGTCCCAGGTCCCGGGTGCCACCGCGCGCAGGACACCGGCATCCGCGACGATCTCCGCGTGCTGCTCGGCGAGGGCGAGGTGGATCAGTACGCCCGTCCGGCCCCGGGTGCGGGTGAGACCCCGCTGTCGGAAGCCGCGCCGCGCCGCCTCGCGGGCGCGCGCCCGCTTCGCCCGCGCAGGCACGAGGCGAAGACGCAGGGCCTCGCTCGCACCGAGCGCGAGGATCGCGAGGGCGAGGGCGGCCTGCGCCAGGGCGATCCCGGCCGCGCTCCAACCGGTCAGGGCGATCAGGGGCCAGGGCGCCGCGAGCGCGGCGATGAGCGCCGCCAGCAGGACCGGCGACCGGTAGAGCCCGGCGCGCGCGCTCACCATCACGACGATTTCGCCCGCGGTGCGGCTCTCGGCCTCGCCGACCGCCTCCGCGATGCGCGCCAGCGCCTCGGGCGAGAGCGACCGTGTCACCCTACCAGTCACCGGATGCACCTCCGCCCCCCGAGGAGCCGCCGCCGCCGGAGAATCCGCCGCCGGAATCCCCCGATACGCCGCCGCTCCAGCCTCCGCCGAACCCGCCCGGCCCCGGTCCGGGAAGGACGACGAAGCCGCCACGGCCGCGCTGCGCCCGCCCCATGCTCCAGAACAGGAGCACGATGACGAGGATGATCACGACGAAGATCACGACATCGGCAGCGCCCGTCTCGTCGTTCCGCACCTCCGCCCGCCGGTGCCACGCCTCCGCGTCGCCGGACAGGATCGACAGCATCGCATCGACGCCCGCACCGATGCCGCCGGCGAAGTCCCCGGCCTTGAAGCGCGGGGCGATCGCCGTGGTGATGATCACCTTCGAGAGGGCATCGGTGAGCGCGCCTTCGAGGCCGTAGCCGACCTCGATGCGGACCTTGCGCTCGGTCGGCGCGACGAGAAGCAGGGCACCGTTATTGCCCGCCTTCTGGCCGAGCGCCCAGGCACGGAAGAGGCGGTTCCCGAAATCCTCGACGGTGTAGCCCTGCAGGCTCGGCACGGTCGCGACCACGACCTGATCGGAGGTCTTGTCCTCGTAGCCCTTGAGCTTGGCCTCGAGGGCGGCACGCTCGTCGGGCTTCAGGATGCCGGCCGCGTCCACCACCCGCCCCGTGAGCGGCGGAAAGACCGGCTCGGCGGCGAGCGCGGCCCACCCGGCAAGCGGCAGGCCAACGATCAGGAGGAGGCAGGCGGCGAGCCCGCGCGCCAGCCTCGACACCGTTGCCTCCCTAGAACTTCACGTTCGGCGGACGCTCCGCGTTCGGCGTCGCCGTGAAGGTCTCCATGGGCTTCGCGTCGGGGTAGAGGAACGCCGCGATCCAGCGGCCGGGGATCGTGCGGACCTCGGTGTTGTAGGCCTGCACGGCCTGGATGTAGTCGCGCCTCGCCACGGCGATCCGGTTCTCGGTGCCCTCCAGCTGCGATTGCAGGGCGAGGAAGTTCTGGTTCGATTTCAGGTCCGGATAGCGCTCGACGGTGACGAGCAGGCGCCCGAGCGCGCCGGAGAGCTGGTTCTGCGCGTCCTGGAATTCCTTGAACTTCTGCGGATCGCTCACCGTCGCGGCATCGACCTTCACGCTCGTCGCCTTCGCCCGCGCCTCGACGACGCCGGTGAGCACGTCCTTCTCCTGCTGCGCGTAGCCCTTCACTGTCTCGACGAGGTTCGGGATCAAGTCGGCCCGCCGCTGATACTGGTTCTGGACCTCGCTCCAGGCGGATTTCGCCTGCTCCTGGAGGGTCGGCACCCGGTTGATCGCGCCGCAGCCGGAAAGACAGGTCGCGAACAGGATCGCGACGAGCGCCCCGAGGAGCCGGGCGAGGACGGGGGTGCGGGCCGGCGCCTCGCCGATCGAGCCTGACGTCATCACGGGTCTCCCTGAAGCGGTCGCGAGGCCGAGCTTGGCCTTGGCGCCCCTGCGACAGATAGGCATCGCGGAGCGCTCGAAAAGGCCGCGCGGTTTCCACCCGGGCGGCCCGGCGCCATATCGGCGTAGATGCCCGCCGACCACCTCGTCATCCGCGTCGTCGACCTCGAGACCACCGGCGGACGCGCCGGCACCGACGGTGTCGTCGAGATCGGCTGGCAGGATGTCGAGGGGAGCGATGGGACGTGGCGGATCGGCGCGGAGCGCGGCGCCCGCTTCGTCGATCCGGAGCGGCCGATCCCGGCCCGCACGCAGGCGGTGCATCACATCCTCGACGGGGACGTGGCGGGCGCGCCGACCTGGCTCGCCGTGGCGCCGGCGGTGCTGCAGCCCCCGGGCCGCCCGCTCGCGGCGCTGGCCGCGCATCGCGCCGCCTTCGAGCGGCGCTGGTGCCGGGACGCGCTGACCGGCCGCCGCCCCTGGATCTGCACCTACAAATGCGCCCTGCGCCTGTGGCCGGACGAACCCTCGCACGCCAATCAGGCGTTGCGCTATGCCCGCCGGCCGGAGGGGCTCGACCGCAGGGCCGGGCTGCCCGCGCACCGCGCCGGCCCCGACGCCTACGTGACGGCCCACCTCCTGCGCGAGATGCTGCGCGAGGCGCCGCTCGAGACGCTTCTCGCCTGGACGCGGGAGCCGGCCCTGTTGCCGCGCGTCACCTTCGGCGAGCATCGCGGCCGGCGCTGGGACACGATGAGCGACGATTTCCTCGCCTGGGTGCTGACGCGCGGCGGCTTCGACGCGGATGTGCGCTTCACCGCCCGCCGCCAGCAGGCGTTGCGCGCCGAGCGCCCCGGCACGGAGCCGCCCGCCCGCCTGCTCTGACCGTACCGGGTGCCGGAGGCTCGGCGCCGCGCGCGGGGGGCGGCGGCTTGAGCGGTTGACAATGCGTCGGCGGCGGTGCGCTGTGCGCCACATGGACGGAACGCCCGAAATACCGGTCGCGAAGCCGCGCGTCGCCATCACCTACTGCACGCAGTGCAACTGGCTGTTGCGGTCTGCATGGATGGCTCAGGAGCTGCTCTCGACCTTCCGGGACGATCTCGGGGAGGTGGCTCTGGTGCCCGGCACCGGGGGCGTGTTCGAGATCGCGGTGGACAAGGACGCGATCTGGGAGCGCAAGCGCGATGGCGGGTTCCCCGACGTCAAGATCCTGAAGCAGCGCGTGCGGGACCGGCTCGACCCGTCGCGCGATCTCGGCCATATCGACCGCCCATGACCGATCACCGACAGCGGCTGGTGAGCGCGCCGATCGCCATCGGCGGGGCCTCGGCGTGAGGCCGGATCTCGACACCGCGACCCACCCGGCCGGTGCCGTCGAGGCGCGCCCGCCCTCCCGGCTGCGCCGGTTCCTCGACCGGCTGATCCATCGCGGATTCTCGACGCAGGTCTACCTCGTCGCCCTCGTCATCGCCCTGATCGGGCCAGGGCTGATCTTCACCGCGATCCTCCTGATGCGCTACGCCGCGGCCGAGCGCGCCCGCTTCGAGCAGGATGCGCGGGAGAACGTGCGCGGCATCGCCCTCTCGATCGACCGCGACACGGCCGGCCTCGTCTCCGTGCTGCAGACGCTCGCGACCTCGCCGCGCCTGAAGGACGGCGAGTTCGAGGCGTTCGACGCGCAGGCCCGCCTCGTACGGGACGCGATCGATCTCGACATCGTCCTGCGCAAGCCGGACGGGCAGCAGGTCGTCAATACCGGCCTGAAGCGCAATGCCACGCTGCCACTCTCCACGCTCCCCTTCGACCGGGAGATCGCCTCCGGCTCCCAGCGGGCGATGGTCTCCGGCTTGATCCCGGGTGCGAGTGCGGCGCTGGCTACCTACGCGGTCGCCGTGCCGGTGCTCGTCGAGGGCGAGGTGACCTACATCCTCAGCTTCAACGCGCCCGTCTCCCGCCTGCAGGCGATCCTGGCGCGGGAGGTGGTCGACGGCTGGACGACGGGCATCTCCGACCGGGACACGACCATCCTGGCGAGGCTGCCGGAGAACGAGTCGCTCGTCGGCCGCCCCCGCCTGAACTCCCTGCGCGAGACCCAGACCGACACGCCGGGCGTCTGGGAGGGCAAGGACCGGGAGCAGCGGCCCGTGATCGTGGTGGAGGCGCGCTCGCGGCTGACCGGCTGGACGGTGGCGGCGAGCATCCCGCAATCCTTGGTCGACGCGCGGCTTCGGCGCTGGATCTGGGCCTTCGGGGGCTTCGGTCTGCTCGTCCTCGCCACCTCCTCGGCGCTCGCCGTCAACCTCTGGTCGCGGGTCTCTCGACCCTTGCGCCAGCTCGCCGCCTCCGGCCCGGCCCTCGCCCGCGGCGAGGCCATTCCGCGCATCGCCTCGCCCGTCCACGAGATCCGCCTCCTCGCCGACGTGCTCGCCGACGCGTCGCTGCGCATCCGGACTCGCGAGGAGGAACGCGACCGGGCTCTGGCGGAGACGCGGCGCGGCCTCTCGGACCTGCGCGAGAGCGAGGCGCGCTTCCGCCACATGGCCGATTCCGCTCCGGCGCTGATCTGGATGACGGACGAGGCCTCGAACGTCACCTTCGCCAACATGCATTTCGACCACCTGTTCGGCATGCCGGCGGCCGAACTGGAGGACGAGGGCTGGAAGCGGATCATCTACCCGGACGATCTTGAGACTTTCTCGGCGGCCTTCAACGAGGCCTTCGAGGCGCGCGCGCCTTTCCGGACGGAAGTCCGGGTGATCGACGGGGAGGGCACCGTGCGGTGGCTGCGCTGCGAGGGGGTGCCGCGCCTCAACGATGCCGGCACCTTCCTCGGCTACACGGGCTGCAACGTCGACATCACCGACGCGAAGCTCGCCGAGGAGCACCTAATCCTCCTCATCCACGAATTGAACCACCGGGTGAAGAACACGCTCGCGACCGTGCAATCGATCGCCGGGCAGTCGCTGCGGCGCCTGGAGGGCGAGGAGGCGAGCGCCGCCCGTGCCGCCTTCGAGGCGCGCCTCCTCGCCCTCGCCCGCGTGCACGACGTGCTGACCCGCGAGAGCTGGGAGGGCGCGGAGCTCGGGACCGTCGTCGCCGACGCGATCCGCCCCCTCGACGTGGCGGAAGGGCGCTCGCGCTTCAACGTCTCCGGACCGGCCCTGCGCCTGCCGCCGCGCCTCGCCCTCTCCATCGCCATGGCTCTGCACGAGCTGGGCACCAACGCCGTGAAATACGGCGCGCTCTCGCGGGAGGGCGGCACCGTGGCGATCGCGTGGTCCGTGCAGCGGGAGGAGGGGGAGACGCGGCTGTTCCTGCGCTGGACCGAGACCGGTGGACCGCCGGTGACGCAGCCGACCCGCACCGGCTTCGGCTCGCGCCTGATCGAGCGCAGCCTCGCCCGGGAACTCGCCGGGGAGGTCCAGCTCCTGTTCGCGCCGACGGGCGTCGTCTGCACCATCGAGGCGCCGGTGCCGCCGCCCGGGCTGCTCGAGCGGCGCGGCGGGGCGACCCAGGGAACGGCCGTGGCGGCGGCGGGGTAGGGAGCCTCACGCCGTCACCCTGCCCAACGCGAGGGGACCGGTGAGGCGGACAAGTCGGGCGGCAATCAGCCCGGACGGCGCGACGGCGTCAGGCGCAGGCCCGGAGCGGGGCGTTCGAGGAGAACCTCCCGGCGGAAGCGGACGAGCCTCGCCGGCCGCCCGGCGGTGCCGCTCGTGATCCCTTCCGTCTCCTCGACGAGGCCCTGCTGGGCGACCAGGCGGCGGAAGTTCTGCTTGTGCAGCGGCGTGCCCGCCAGTGCCTCGACGGTGCGCTGAAGCTGGAACAGGGTGAAGGTCGGCGGCATCAGCTCGAACACCACCGGCCGGTACTTGATCTTGCCGCGCAGACGGCCGATCGCCGTCGCGAGCACCCGGCGATGGTCGAAGGCCATCGGCGCGCCGGTCGGGTCGCCGGGGAATGCCGCGCCGGCATTGCCCTTGGCCTCCGGGATCAGCCCCGCCTCGAAGAGAAGCTCGTAGCGCTCCAGCACGCGCTCCTCGTTCCAGGAGCCGCCGCAGAGGCCGAAGGTGAGACCGAGGCGGTCCTCGCGCAGGCGCCGCAACTTCGCGTCGGGCGCCTCCGCGGCCCAGGCGAGGAGCTTCGGCTCGATCGCGTCGAGGGCCTTCGGACGGCCGTTCCGGAAATCCTCGTAGGGCAGATAGCGATACCAGTTCCGCCAGGATGCCTCGGCGAGGCCGCCGGGCCGCACCTCGCGCACGAGGGCGAGGTAGGCGACCGACAGCGAATGCACGCCCTCCGAGCCTCCCCCCTGCCGGTCGCGGTCGCCGAAAGTGTAGAGCTGCTCGACATAGCCGAGGCGCTGGTGCGTCTGGCGCTCCACCCAGGCGCGCAGGCCGCGCTCCAGGGTGGCGTGCTCCGGCACGAGGGGGCCTGCGGGCAGGCCGTCGCTGCGGCCCTCCGCCTGTCCCGGTACCTGCACGGTCAGCGCCCGCGGCTCGCCCTCCGTCGCCGCCACGATGACCGCGACGAGGCCCACCGAGGACGGGCTGGCGACCGGCCGGGGACCGAGGCTCGCGCGCGTGTCCGCCGTCGTCATGGCAGCGGGTGACCTCCTCTGCGAGGGCGTCGGGTTCGAAGCGAGGATCGCGCCCGTGGCGAGCGGGCGCGCCGCAAGCCGTGCGGGAGGCCGCCCACCCCCGCGCGACGTCACGTTGCTTTAGCCGCAGATCGCACCCCGGCGTCAACGCGCCGACGCGATCGCGCGGGGGATGAACACCGGTGACGCTGTCCGAACGGACAGGGCCTTGCCAATGGGCGCGGCGGGCGCCTAACCCGGAATGCGGGACACACTCCGCGCAGGGACACCACCTGATGGCGCAAAGCCTGAGACATTGCCGCGCGGCGGAACGGCGGGCATGACCGGCCCTACCGTCGATCTGCGCGTCTACGGCATCCTCGACGTGGATGTCTGCGGCGGCGACGGCAACCGCCTTGCCGCGATGGCGGCCGAGGCCGTCGCCGGCGGCTGCACGCTTCTGCAATATCGCGAGAAGGGAATCGAGGACGCGCGCGCCGCGCTCGCCCGCATCCGCGCCATCCGCGCCGCCGTCGCCGGGAGGGCACCGCTCCTCGTCAACGACCGGGTCGACCTCGCCCTCGCCGCGGAGGCGGAGGGTGTGCATCTCGGCCAGTCGGACATGCACCCGGCCGACGCGCGACGCCTCCTCGGCGCCTCGTCGATCATCGGGATCACGCTCAAGACCGGGGCGCAGGCGGACGAACTCTACCGCCTGCCGGTGGATTACGCCTGTATCGGCGGGGTCTTCGCGACGCGGAGCAAGAACAATCCCGACCCTCCGGTCGGCATCGACGGGTTCCAGCGCATCGCCTTCCGGGCGCGCCTCGCCCGCGGCAGCGCCCTTCCGGTTGGCGCGATCGCGGGGATCGACGCGAGCAACGCGGCGGCCGTCGTCGCCGCGGGAGCCGACGGCGTCGCGCTCATCTCGGCCCTGTTCGGCGCGGAATCCATCGAGGCGCGGGCGCGGGACCTCCGCGACCGGGTCGACGGCGCCCTGCGCGCCCGCGGGGCGGCGGCATGAGCACCCCGATCGCCGTCACCATCGCCGGCTCGGATTCGGGAGGCGGCGCCGGCATCCAGGCCGACCTCAAGACCTTCTCGGCGCTCGGCGCCTACGGGGCGAGCGTCGTGACGGCGCTGACCGCACAGAACACGAGCGGGGTCCAGGGCATCCACGACGTGCCGCCCGCCTTCATCGCGGCGCAGATGGAGAGCGTGTTCTCGGACCTCGCGGTCACGGCCGCCAAGATCGGGATGTTGTCCCAGGCCGCCGTGATCGAGACCGTAGCGGACGGCCTCGCGCGGCTGGCCCCCGGGATCCCGATCATCCTCGATCCGGTGATGGTGGCGACGAGCGGCGACCCGCTCATCTCGGAGGCGGCGATCGAGACCCTTCGCCGACGGCTGCTGCCGGAGGTCGACCTCATCACCCCGAACCTCCCGGAGGCGGCGGCCCTTCTCGGCGAGCCCGTCGCGGAGAGCGAGAACGCGGCCGTGGCCCAGGGCCGGCGCCTCCTCGCCCTCGGCGCCCGAGCCGTCCTCGTGAAGGGCGGCCATGCACGAGGGGGCGAGAGCGTCGACCACCTGCTCACCCGGGACGGGACCCTGCGCCGCCTCGCCGCCCCCCGGTTCGCGACGGAGAACACGCACGGGACGGGCTGCACCCTGTCCGCGGCGATCACGGCGGGCGTCGCCCGCGGCCTCGCCCTGCCCGAAGCGGTCGTCGCGGCGAAGAGCTACGTCACCGCTGCCATCGCTGCCGCGGACAGGCTCTCGATCGGTCGAGGGCACGGGCCGGTCCACCATTTCCACGCCGTCTGGAGCTGAATCCCGCGAGCGCGCGCCCCCGGAAAAGGGGTCGGCCGGACGCGATCCGCCCACGGCTCGGTGTCGCTCGCAGCCTTGCATCCATCCGCCGATTGCGTTTGAAGTAGCGTACGATCGTTCGATGAACGGAACGATGCGGGCAGGCGCGGGATGATGCACGATCAGATGGAACGGCCGGAGCGGGTGCGGCAGAGGGATCTTCTCGGCGGTGCCCAGGTCCTGTCCGGTCAGCTCGGCAAGACGATCCAGCGCCTGCGCAAGGCCTACAATCTGTCGCTCTCGGAGCTGGCCGAACAATCCGGCGTCGCGAAGTCGATCATCAGCCAGATCGAGCGCAACGAGACCAACCCGACCCTCGCCACGATCTGGCGCCTGAGCCAGGCGCTCGACGTCTCCATCGAGCGGGTGCTCGCGACCGGCGACGAGGAGCCCTTCATCGAGCGCTCGTCGCGCGCCGACACGCCGATCCTCCTCTCCGAGGACGGCAAGGTGCGGCTCGCCATCATCGGCTGGATCAAGACGATCGAGTGGCTGCAATGGTACGACGTCTCGGCCGACCCGGGCGGCGTCCTCGATTCCGACCCGCACCAGCGCGGCTCGGTGGAATCCCTGTCGGTCTCCGAGGGGGTGTTCGAGGTCGACGTCAGCGGTAGCGTGCAGCGGGCCCGCGCGGGCGAGACCCTTCGCTACCGATGCGACCGGCCGCACACCGTGCGCTGCGTCAGCGAGGTTCCGGGACGGGCCACGATGGTCGTGATCATGAAGGCCGCGGTGATGGAGTGACCGGCTAACGCCCGTCATGAGTGTCTAGCGGCCGGAATTCACCCAGCGCACCATCTCACCGAGCACTTGTGCGAGCGCCGCGTCCAGGGCGACGGCGGCGCTGCCGGCATCGACCTTGGACACCGCCACCCGCGCCTGGAAGACGCGGGCGGCCGCGACGCGCCCGGTACCCTCCGCGATCAGCTTCGCCGAGAGGTCGACGACCGCCTCGCCGGAACCCGCGGAAATGTCGAAGGCGCGGATCTCGCTGATGAGCTGATAGTCGGAGACGATCTTGTCTCCGGGGCGGCTCACGGAGCGCAGACGCCCCGAATTCTCCAGGCTCTGGATGAGCCGGGTCTGGATCAGGCGCGGAAGGCGGTCCGCCCATTGCCCGCCGCCGAGGAAGGAGAGGGCGCCGCCCGCCTCCCGCACGATGATGCGGTCCGCTTCGAAGGGCTGGATGCCCACTGGCTCCGCCACCACGATCGAGCGCGCCGACGCGGCCGGTCGCCCCGAGGCCGGCAGGGCCGCGAGGTCGAAGGTCAGGGGCGCGGAGCCGCCGCAACCGCCGAGGACGGCCGCGAGGAGCGTCGCGCCGAGCGCGAGGGCGTGAAAACGGACGGTCATCCGGGGACCTGGACATCTCCTGACGCCGCACGGGAGCGGCGAGGGGAAACTACGGCAAAGCTGGAACCGTGCCGTGCGCGCGGGCACATCGACGGGTGGGAATCAGGAATTACCGCCCACCGTTGTATTCGGGCAACGAGGGCTTGCCGCCGAACAGGACCTGCGAGGGGTCGCGCTCCAGGCTCTTCACCGTGCGGTTGAGCGTGTTGAGCGTGCGCTGCCCGTCCGTCGAGAGCGCCTCGACCTCGCGGCGCCCGGTGCCGCTGAGTCGGTTGAAACTCGTGGCGATGTTGGCCGTGCGCTTGTCGAGGTTCTCGGAGAGGGTCCGGAAGGCCCGGCCGGCGTCGCGGACCGACACGGCCGCCTCGCGTACCTCCGCGAAGGTACTGGTGCCAGCCTCGCCCGAGGCGGAGCCGAGGAAGCCCTGCGCGCCCTTGAGAACGCCGTCGATGCGGTCTGCCGAGGCGTTGAGCTTGGCGGCGAGCGTGCGCGCATCGTGCAGGCCGGCCTCGATGTCGGGGCTCGCCGCGCTCAGAGCCGCCGAGAAGCGGTCGGCGTTGTCGACCACGCGGTTGAGCTTCTGCCCGTCGATCGCCTTGACGAGCCCGCCGATCGAGGGGCCGGCATCGGCGAGCGTCTTCGAGAAGGCCTCGACATTGGCGAGCGTCCGGTTGATCGCGCCCTCGTTGCCGGCCACCACCTTGTCGAGGCGCTGCAGCACGTCGTCGGCGCGCTGCGCGATCTGCTTGGCGGCGGCCAGCATGTCCTGGATGTCGGAGGAATCGGCGAAGATCGTGGGCATCTGCTCGCCCGTGCCGGCCGGAAGGGGCGGCGCGTCGGCATTGCCGCCGCTCAGCGCGATCACGGAGACGCCGGTGAGCAGCGCGGAATCAAGGCGCGCGCGGGTGTCGGCGCGAAGGGGCGTCGAGGGCGCGACGTTGATGAGCGCGATCACCCGGCGCGGGTCCTGGGGCAGGAGCCGAACATCGGTCACTTCGCCGACCTTGATGCCGTTGAAGGTGACGCTCGAACCCTTCGCGAGACCGCCGACGCTGCCCGAGAAGACGATGCGCACGGCCTGCGCGACCTGCCGCGAGGCGCCGCCCTGCAGCCAGAACACGAAGCCGAACCCGGCGACGATGACGGCCAGGGTGAAGGCGCCGATCAGGGCGTAATTGGCACGCGTTTCCATCGGATCAGCGGTGTCCCGGATCGGCGAGGGCGGGGCGGTGCGTCAGCGCACGCGGGCGGCGCACATCCGCGTGAGGGCACGGCGCGAACTCAGACATGCGCGGGCTCCCGCGCGGCGCCGGGCTCGCCAACGACAATCGAGCGGGCGCGCTTCCCGTGGAAGTAGGAGCGCAGCCAGGGATGGTCGGAGGCGAGCATCGCCTCGATCGGCCCCTCGGCGATGATCTGCCCGTCGCCCAGCGCGGCGATGCGGTCGCAGGCCGTGTAGAGGCTGTCGAGGTCGTGGGTCACCATGAAGACGGTCAGCCCCAGCGTCCGCTTCAGGGTGGCGACGAGCTCGTCGAACTCGCCCGCCCCGATCGGGTCGAGGCCGGAGGTCGGCTCGTCGAGGAACAGGATCTCGGGGTCGAGGGCCAGCGCCCGGGCGAGCGCCGCGCGCTTGATCATGCCGCCGGAAAGTTCGGAGGGCAGCTTGTCCGCGGCGTCGGGCTTCAGCCCCACCATCTCGATCTTGAGGCGCGCGAACTCGTCGAGCAGGCGCTCGGACAGGTTCAGATGCTCGCGCATCGGCATCTGGATGTTCTGCTTGACCGTCAGTGCCGAGAACAGGGCACCCTGCTGGAACAGCACGCCCCAGCGCTGCTCGATCCGGCGGCGGCGGGCGAGGCTCATCCCCTCCGTGTCCTCGCCGAACACGGTGATCGTGCCCGAGCGCTTCGGCACGAGGCCGAGGATCGTGCGCGTCAGCACCGACTTGCCCTGGCCGGACGGCCCGACGAAGCCGAGGATCTCGCCGCGGCGAATGTCGAGGTTCAGCCCTTTCAGCACGGTGCGGTCGCGGAACCCCACGACGAGGTCGCGCACGCGGATGATGGCGTCGCCGGATCCGGTCATGGGAGGCGTGCGGTCGCTCACGTGGTTTAGAAATCGATAGCCGCGAAGAACACCGCGAAGAGTCCATCAAGCACGATGACCATGAAGATTGACTTGACGACTGAGGCGGTGACGTGGCGGCCGAGCGACTCGGCCGAGCCCTCCACCGCAAAGCCCTCGATCGTCGCGATGATCCCGATGATCAGCGCCATGAACGGCGCCTTGATCAGGCCGACCGCGACGTGGTGGAGCGAGATCGCGGCCTGAAGGCGGGACAGGAAGCCCTCCGGCGTCATGCCGCCGTAGAGCATGGCGGTGAGGCCGCCCCCCGCGAGCGCCGCGAGAGAGGCGATCAGCGCCAGCATCGGCAATCCGACCACGAGGGCGAGAATGCGCGGCACGATCAGGATCTCGATCGGGTCGAGGCCCATCACGCGCAGCGCATCGACCTCCTCGCGCATGCGCATCGAGCCGATCTCGGCCGTGAAGGCCGATCCGGACCGGCCCGCCACCATGATCGAGGTGAGGAGCACCCCGAGTTCGCGCAGGATCAGGAGGCCGATCAGGTTGACGACGAAGGTCTGCGCCCCGAACCGCTGCAGCTGGAAGATGCCCTGCTGCGCGACGATGCCGCCGACGAGGAACGAGATCAGCACGATGATCGGCACGCCGCGAAAGGCGACCTGATCGATCTGGTTGACGAAGGCGGTGCCGCGGAAGGTGCCCGGACGCGCGGCGACGCGCAGGCAGGCGACGACCACCTCGCCGAGGAAGGCGAGGCCCGTCACGACGTCGCGCCGGGCCGCGACGACGCGCCGGCCGAGATCGTCGAGGAAGCCGTAGATGCGCCCGTGCCCGGGGCCGGTCGCCGGTTCAGGCTGGCGCAGGCCCATCTCCCCGAGGAGGATCCTGTGCTCGGGCGTCGCGCCGGCATAGGCGAGGCGACCGCCCGCGGCCTCGATCTCGCCCCGCGTCCGCTCCAGGACCCAGGCGCCGAGTGTGTCGAGCCGCTCGATCCGGGTGAGATCGACGAGGACGGGCTGCCCGGCGGCGGCCGCGATCCGGGCGGCGGCGGTCTCGACGGACGGGGCCTGGTCGGCGGTCCAGCGCCCGCTCAGCACGACGCGGCCGCTGCCCGCCTCATGGGTCGCGGAGGCCGCCTCGCTCAGCATGGTGCCGTCCTCGGTCCGCACGAACCGCGTCTCCCGTTCCTCATCGTTATGCTGAAGCGCCCGTTACTATACCGTCTCCGGGGCCGCCCTGCCAAACGGCCCCGCTGGGGGCAGGCGCGCCGCGCGCGCCGCGGCCGCCGCCAAGACAAGTCCGGCCAGGGCGAGCGGCGCCATCAGAGCGAAGGCGAGGGGGCCGCCGCTGCGGTAGGCGAGCCCGCTCATCAGCGTGGCGGAGGCCGCCGCGAGCGCGCTCACGGCGCTGAGCGTGCCCTGCGCGCGTCCGCGCGCGCCCTCCGGCGCGAAGGCGGAGACGGCGGCCATGGCGCCGAGCTGCGTCGCGCCGAAGGTGAGGCCGTGGAGCGCCTGCAGCGCGATCACGGGGCCGAGTTCGGTCCCGGCGACGGTCATCCCGATCGCGCGGAGGAAGGCCGCGCACCCGCCGAGGGCGAGGAGGCGGAACGGGCTGCGCCAGCGGGCCGGCGCGAAGCCGATGAGGGCGAAGAGCAGGATCTCGGCGCCGACCCCGATCGCCCAGAGGCTGCCGACCCAGGCGGTGGCGATTCCGTGGCCTGTCCAGTGAAGGCTGCCGAAGCCGTAGATCGCAGCGTGGCTCGCCTGGATCGCGGCCGCCGCCGCGATCGCGAGCCACAGGCAGGCGGGCAGGGGCGGGCGCGCCTGCGTCGCGTCGCGTGCGGCGGCTGGCGGGGTGACCGAATGGCTGGCGAGGGCGACGAGGCTCGCGCCGAGGGCGAGCCCCGTGAGGAGGAGCGGCACGGCGACCGCCTCACCCAGCGCCCCGAGGAGTGCGCCCCCGAGGATGTTCGCCGCGAGGAAGGCCAGGGAGCCGGCCAGGCGGATCCGAGCGTAATCGAGGCGGGGCTCGCGCCGCACGGCCGCGAGCGTCAGGTAGTCGATGCTCGGCACGAGGGGGGCGGCCGCCACCGCGTTGAGGACCGTCAGCACCGCGAGCGCCGGCCAGCCGAAGGCGGAGGCCGCCGGCATCAGCCCGTAGGTGAGGGCGACGCCGAGGCTCCCGGCGGTCAGCAGCGTGCGGGCGGAGACGCCGAGGTCGATCAGGGCCATCAGCGGCGCCGTCGCGACGATCCGCGTCGCGATCGGCAGGGCCAGCAGCAGGCCGATGATCGCGGGATCGAGGCCGAGCGCGCCAAGCCAGAGCGGCATGAACGGCATCGCGATGCCGATCTCGACGAACACGACCGCGTAGAGGAGGGCGAGGCGCAGGGCGCCGGAGGGTGCGTGGATGAGCAACGGGGGATCGGGATGAGATCGGGCCGAGCGGGTGCGTAAGCACGCGTTAAACCCGGCCTGTCAAATTGCGCGGGCCTGAACGAGGGCGGGGACGCTCGCGTCCCGAGATAACCCGAGGCCGTGTTCGATGTCAGGATCCCAGTCGCTCAGCACGATCGAGCCGTCCGAGTACGAGCGCATCGAAACGGCGATGAGCGAAAGCGAGCGCGGGCGCTGGTTCCTGTCCGAGTTCGCCCGGCGGAACCGCAGCGCCGACACCGACATGCTGCTCGGCGCGATCGGCCGCCTGGAGAACGCCGTGACCGGCGAGCGCGGCCTCGACGGGGTCGGACGCCTGCGCGGCGACCTGATGGAGATGGCGAACGCGATCGCCAGGACGAAAGCCGAGATCGCCGCCCTCAGCGCCCCCGACCAGGATCAGACCCGCCTCAGCGTGGCCTCGGAGGCACTGGATGCGATCGTGCGCGCCACGGAGCGCGCCACGTCCGACATCCTCGGAGCGGCGGAGGAGGTTCAGGAGGCCGCCTGGACACTGCGCGAGCGCGGCGCCGACGTCGCGATCTGCGACGAGCTCGACCGTCGCGCCACCCAGATCTACACCGCCTGCTCGTTCCAGGACCTGACGGCCCAGCGCACCAGCCGGATCGTGCACACGCTCCGGTATCTCGAGGAGCGGCTGATCGCGATGATCGGTATCTGGGGCGATGAAGCCCTGGAGATCCCGGCGGCACCCGGAGCGTGGAACGCGCGCCCGGCCATGGAATCGGCCGCGGTCGATCTCAGCCAGAGCGACGTCGACCGGTTCATCGACATGGAAGCCGCCGTTCCGATGGACGTGGTCCGCCCGCCCATCGCCGCGGTGCCGCTGCACGAGGACCTCGTCTTCGTCCAGACCGAGGCGGAGCCCGCCTGCGAGGAGCCCGAAACCGAGGCTGCGGCCACCGTCGATCTCGATCTCGACCTGACGCGCGCCTTCGCGCAGCCGGCTGCGCCGGAGGCGGACGTTGCGGTCCGCGAGGTGGACGAGGACTCGGAGGTGGAGCCGGAATTCGACCTGCGCCCGCCGGCGGCCCTGGTCGCGGCGGCTGCGGAGCCCGCTTGGGCGGCCGCCTCGATCGATCCGGAGCCCGACCACGCGATCACCTTCGCCGACATCGATGCGCTGAGCATCGAGCAGAAGCTGCGGCTGTTCTCCTGACAGGCGTCACGGCTGCGACTTGCGTGGGCGCGCCGGGTGCTTAAGTCCGGCGAATCCACGCATCGCGCCGCCGTCCCGCACGGTCCTTCAGGACTTCGCCCGCACCGATCATGCCCCTTCACCTGATCAAGCTCTGCGTCGGCCCGCGGTCGATCGAGGATCTCGTGGATCGGCAGGAGCGCCATCGCGGCGAGGCGTTGCGGACGGGGGCGGACCCGGCGCCCTTCCACACCACGCGGATGATCCCGAAGCGTCACGGCGAGATCGTCGGCCGCGGTTCGATCTACTGGGTGATCAAGGGCACGCTGTCCTGCCGGCAGGGCATCACCGCGATCGAGCCCTTCACGGGTACCGACGGCATCGCCCGCTGCCGCCTCGTCTTCGACCCGAAGCTCGTGCCGGTGAGCCCGCGCTCCTACCGCCCCTTCCAGGGCTGGCGCTATCTCACGGCCAAGGACGCGCCGTCCGACCTCGACGCCGCGAGCGCGGGCGATCTCGCCGAGATGCCCGAGACCCTGCGGCGAGAGTTGGTGAGCCTCGGGCTGCTCTGATCAGGTCCCGCGCCAGGATGCGAGCGGGCCATCCGCGGATGGCCCGCTTCCGCCTCACGCACCGTCGAAACGGCCGCTCGCATGGGCGAGCATCGTGTAGACCTTGCCCGTCTCCGAGGTGAGGTAGGCGTCGGCGCGCTTGGAATCGCGGTCGTTCTTCGAGACGTCTCCGAGCAGCCTCTCGAACTCGTTCACGTAACGATCGACCGTCCGCCGGAAATCGGCATCGCTGCGATAGCGGCGCTGCAGCTCGCCGAAGGTCTGGCGTCCCTGCGGCGTGTAGAGGCCGGGGTCGAACAGGTTCGGCTCGCCGCGGCGGTAACGCTCCCACAGATCCACCGCCGTGCGATGGTCGATCATCCGCGCGATGTCGGTCGAGATCGTCTCCAGCGTCGTCCGGCTGCGCTCGCTGCCGCCCTTGGTCGCCTCAGCCTGTACGTTGCGCGCAGGCGGCGCCTCCTCCTCGTCGAGGGAAGCCCGGGTCAGGAGGTCCGAGAGCCAGCCGCGCTTGTCGGCGCCCGCCGGGGCCGGCTTGGCTGGGGTTGCGGGCCGCTGGCCGGCCGGCTCGGTGCGGGCCGGCGGCGTCGCCGTCCGGGCCGGGGCCGGTTGCGG